>JAHQVL010000399.1 GCA_019634345.1 Rhodothermaceae bacterium | reverse complement strand
ACCATTGGTTACTATGGTTCCATTATCATTCCTAGTACCAGCATGGAATATATGGACATTTTCAAGCTTTTCAGCTTTTTCAATACCCTGACTTGGAATTCCCTTATTATAGGCCTCTGGGTATCCACCTGACGCCATTATTACACACGCAGCAGCCCCTTTGATGGTTGTTGATGGTTGTTTGACAGCTTTCCCATGTACAAAAGCATCGATGAGCGACAACAAATCGTCTTGCAATAACGGCAGGCAGACCTGGGCCTCAGGATCGCCAAAACGGCAGTTGTATTCGACGACCTTGGGTCCTTGTTTAGTTATCATGAGTCCAATATATAGGAACCCCTGAAAAGGGCGGCCTTCCTCTTTCAGCCCAGCCAACGTAGGCTCAGTGATCTCTCTCCTCACCCGTTCCATTACTTCACCAGTTGCTATTGGTGCAGGCGCATAGGAACCCATTCCTCCAGTATTCAAACCCGTATCCCCATCACCCACACGCTTGTGATCTTGAGCAGGAGCCAGCGTCACATAGCGTTCTCCATCTGTCATAACAAAAACACTTACTTCCTCTCCTTGCATCCATTCCTCAATAACAACCGATGAGCCCGCTTCTCCAAACTTGGAATCGACCATAAGCTCTTTAAGCCCGGTAAGAGCCTCTGCAGTTGTCGAGCACATAAGTACGCCTTTGCCTGCAGCCAATCCGTCAGCTTTTAACACCAACGGACCATTGTAGCGATTGATATATTCCTCGGCTTCCTCTAATTGATCAGATGAAAACGATTTATGGAGTGCCGTCGGGATACCATGGCGCTCCATAAAATCTTTTGCAAACACTTTACTCCCTTCTAACTCTGCAGCACGAGCCGTTGGGCCAAAAATGTGAAGCCCCGCTTCATTAAATGCATCAACCCAACCATTTACCAAAGGCACCTCTGGGCCAACAATGGTCAAGTCAATGCTTTTTTCTTTAGCAAACTGAATAGCCTCGTCTAACTCGGTAACAGTGATAGGCACACACGTCCCAAGCTCAGAAATGCCTGGATTTCCTGGAGCCACATATATCACAGGCCGTACGGGGCTTTGAGCCAGGGCCCATACTAATGCATGCTCCCTTCCACCACTGCCGATCACAAGAATATTCATCGATCTATTGTCCCCAATTATTGATTGTCTTTTATTGTTCGCCTGAAGATAAGTCACACTCATTCCTTACTTCAACCGAAATTACGAAACAATAAACAACAAGCGCTTCCAGGCGTTTATAGCTTTTTCTGGAATTCTGCTGCAAATTGACACGACTTATGCCGAACCAACAGACTGCCGCCAAATCCACTTTTAATATAGATGACGCCCTTCTCTTTGAAGAAATGCTTTCCAGCGAAGACCGCATGATCATGGAGGCTGCGCGTCAATACGCTCAAGAAAAACTTGAGCCACGTGCTCTTGAAGGTAACCAAAACGAGATTTTCCACCAGGAAATCCCAAAAGAAATGGGAGAGCTTGGTCTCCTGGGTGCTACTATACCTGCTGAATATGGAGGTGCAGAGGTAAGCTATACCGCTTATGGCCTTATTGCGCGGGAAATTGAACGGGTCGATTCTGGCTACCGATCATTCTGCTCCGTACAGTCCTCTCTTGTGATGTACCCCATCCATGCATTCGGCACAGAAGAGCAAAAACTACGCTTCTTACCACGTCTTGCTACTGCCGAATTAATCGGTTGTTTTGGCCTTACAGAGCCTGATCACGGATCCGATCCGGGCTCTATGAAAACCACTGCCTTAAAAGTAGATGGTGGATGGGTTCTCAATGGCGCCAAAATGTGGATCACAAGCTCTCCTTTCGCTGATGTTGCTGTTGTATGGGCAAAAGCTAAAAACCACCCTTCTGAAGAAGGCGTCATTCGAGGATTCCTGGTGGAGAGAGATTTTGAAGGGTTTTCGACACCAAAAACCCACAATAAAATGTCACTCAGAGCCTCTATTACTGGGGAGATCGTTCTGCAAGATTGTTTTGTGCCTGACGCCAATGTTTTCCCTGAAATTCGCGGCCTCAAAGGCCCCTTTTCTTGCCTGAACAATGCACGGTACGGTATCGTATGGGGCGTGCTTGGCGCTGCCGAAAATTGCTATCACCGGGCAAGAACGTATGTAATGGACAGAACTCAATTTGGCCATCCTCTTGGATCAAACCAGTTAATTCAGACAAAATTGGCTAATATGCTCACTGAAATCACGCAGATGCAATTGCTGGCTCTTCGGCTTGGGCAACTGAAGGATGAGCATCGCGCGGCCCCTTCAATGATCTCACTTGCCAAGCGCAATAATTGCGGTAAGGCCCTGGACATCGCCCGAATGGCTCGAGACATGCTCGGTGGCAATGGCATTACAGGTGACTTCAGAGTCATTCATCACATGGTAAACCTGGAGACCGTAAATACTTATGAAGGGACCTATGATATTCATGGCCTTATTTTAGGCAGAGAAATCACTGGAATACAGTCCTTTATCCCTCTTGGAAACCCCAAAAATAATCTCACATAGACCTATGCATGACGTTGTCACGCTTGGTGAAAGCATGGTCCTGTTCGTTCCTACACGAACAGGACTTTTGCGATATGCCCAACAATTCGACAGATACGTAGCCGGAGCCGAATCAAATACATCCATTGGTCTTTCTCGAATAGGCCATAAGGTTGGCTGGATCAGCCGCGTCGGATCCGACGAGTTCGGCGAGTATATACTGGCCTTTTTACGGGGCGAAAAGGTAGACGTCTCAAACGTAAAAAGCTCTGAAAACGCACCAACTGGTGTTTTTTTCAAGGAGCGTAGGCGCACTGAATCGACTCGCGTCTTTTACTACCGTGCTGGTTCAGCAGCCAGCCATCTTTCTCCTGAAGATCTAGATGCGCATTATATCCAACAAGCCAAATACCTCCACCTTACTGGAATAACCCCTGCTCTTAGCCCCAGTTGCTTGAAGACTGTTCATGCCGCCATCGATATAGCAAGGGAAGCAGGCGTCCTTATTTCGTTTGATCCAAACATCCGATTTAAACTATGGAAAGCAGATCGAGCAAAAAAGGAACTGCTTTCCATTATCCCCAAAACGGATATCCTCCTAACTAGCCAGGAAGAGGCTACCTTTCTTACAGATGAGAATACTGCTGTGAAAGCTGCAGAAGCCATTCAGAGAATGGGGCCTCAACAAGTAATTGTAAAACTTGGCGCAGAGGGTGCATTCGCGTTAAGCAACAACCAGCCAATACATTCAAAAGGTATAGAAGTCCAGGTCGTTGAAACGGTTGGAGCCGGAGATGCATTTAATGCTGGGTATCTATCTGGCCAAATAAGAGGCTGGTCCATCTCAGACTCACTACACCTCGGCAATATAATGGGGGCCATGGCAACAACAGCACCCGGAGATGTTGAAGGGTTACCAGACTGGGAAGAGATTCAACCGTATCTGGGAGGAGAGCAAATCGTAGAACGATAATTTATCGTTTTCCGCCTGATACAAAATCTCTTTTAATGGATTCAACTTGTTCTCTGTGTCTGTCAATATGAAAACGCAAGAACTGAATCCGCTGCCTTGCATCCAAAGGCCCTGAAATGGGATGTGGGTATACGATGTCTTCTAATTGAACTCCTTCTATCTGTTCTTCAAGTGCCTCAAGAATCGACTGCCTGGATTCAAGGGCTGAAACCCAGTATGCAAGAACACCTCCTATTCTTGGAGCTGCAATATCCGGAGCCACCTCTTTCGGCTGCCAGGTATCTTCCACTACCTGTTCGATTGATGAACCTGAATGCACCAAATCGCCATTCCATAATGAGTTGCCGAGGGAAAAGGCGATATAGGCCTTCCAGATCCCAAGAACACCTACATCTTCAGCATGGACAAGGTGTTCCGTCACATCCAGGATAGACCATGACGTGTCTTCTGGTTTATAAAGGGAAAGATCTTGAGACAGACCATATACCTCATTGAGATACCGTGTCCGGGCCGTTTTAACGTCTAGGATTAGTTGGCGAAGTTCGGACATAGAAACGTATTGGCATTACAAACCGCGCTGAATGCGGTTCATCACATACACTTCGGTATGGAGCAACGACTCTAGCCGCTCTTTCGGAATACGTTTGCCCGTAATTTTACAAATGCCATATCGTTTCGTGGCAATACGCTGAAGTGCACGATCAAGCAAACCGAGTTGCTTCTGTTGCCGTATTATATTTGTGTACAATTTCTGCTGATCATGCGAAGGATTTTCTGATAGACAGAAATACGATTTGTACGGATTATACCCTCCGGCTCTTTCCATCGCATCTGCAAGAAGTTGCCTTAGTTGATACAACTCAGAAAGAACGTCTGACCTTTTGGTCAGTATCAATTTTTGGAAATATGCTAAGTCATCTTCGGAATACGAACCCTTAGCGTTGTGATCATTGTTTGGCTCACCAGGGTGAGTGGGTTTATTATGCACGTGAGTAGGGGTTTGAAAAGCGACAGGTAGTTCTGAATAACCTCAGGAAGTTCATTCAGCTTTCATGTCACGCAGGCACACACAAATAATGACATTCAGGTGTTTAAAATGTCACAAAAGTATGTCTTTTTCACCTGATACTTAATATAATCTTCACTCAAAGACGCGAATTACCATGTTTAAAGGGGTGTCTCCGCCCGTTCATCTCAACACATGCAACAGCTTTGTTGTGGAAGAACCCTTTGTTATTAACCGCGATAAATAGATGTTGCTCGGTAACTCTATCGCATCAAAGTGGACTTCATGAGCCCCTGCTGCCTTCACTTCATCAACAAGTAGAGCCACTCGCCTTCCAGTCATATCAAATACTTCAAGGCGAACAGGTCCAGTTTGTTCAAGATTATAGAGAATCGTGGAGGAGCGAGAAAAAGGGTTAGGATAGTTACTGATTGAGGGTGTTCGAGGGGTCGGAATAACATCAGGAAGATCCAACGCTATTTCCCCACTTGCCAATATGCTTATCGAATTGGAGCCTAGCGCGCGATTGTACAGCCTAACGTCATCGATGAGCCCGTCAAACGGCCGGTCTCCAGCGCCAGGTGTTTGGTTACCCAATACAGCTAACACACTATCGTTTGTATCAATTTGTCCTGATTTATCCTGACTAGCAACCCTGCTCCCGTCCACGTAAAGATGCATCTGAGAACCATTATAGGTGGCTGCCAAGTGATGCCATGTATTAAGCGTTACTGCTCCCTCCCCACTGATTAAGGTCGAGGTCGTGCCTCCAGTTTTAAGTCGAAATCGAACAGCTGTTTCATTCAGCGTACTTACCATCCAGTAATGATCCTCATCCTGGACGCCGCTTGCCTTTGAAATAAACCGTGCATCATGTATCTCGAAATCATCGGCATTAAACCAGAATGCAACCGTCAATCCCAGGCCACTAACGTCGTCCATTGTACCCAGATCTACATAGTCGTCTAACCCATCAAACTCTAATGCTCCACCAATCTTGCCTTCTCCAGGACGCCACACAGGCCCATTTAATAGTGTGCCTCCTTGCATGTTAATTTCATCTTGTGCACTAAGGCCGTTTTCTTCGTCCAGAAGCCAATATCCGATCAATCCTGCATCCAAGGGCAGTTCTGCCTGTACATTAATTTCAACTTCATCAGTAGATACATCCTTAGCATCGATAACCGAAATCTGAAATACGTACCTACCCTCCTCCTGCGGAGTAAAAAAGGCAACAGCATCTTCAGCACTAAATAGATCCACATTGGGCCCACTAAGCTGCGTCCACTGCCAGGACAACGTTAAATCATCACCATCAGGATCAAATGAACCCGCCCCGCTCAATGTCACAAAATCACCAACAGTTGCTAGTTGATCCTCTCCAGCATTCGCAACTGGAGGTATATTCGTTACTTCTCCGATTGTGTATATAGCCGATGAGATACCGCTTGGTAGCAATCCTTCTTTGTACGCCCTTGCTGTTAGGACTGTACTCTCACTTATGAGCAGCGGAGATTCATATACGGCTGATTCTGAATCCGGAGTAGAACCATCAACTGTATAACGAATCTGAGCTTCCGGGGTACTTGAAGAAAGAGTGGCTTCTACAGGATTAGAATAACTACCCGCTGGAGGATCAAGTACCGGGCTTGCAACACTTTCCTGCCCGGTCCAACGAATCATCTGAATCCTCCCCTGATCGCTCTCGTAGTTGGTCAACGCATAGTATAAATTTTGATCGGGGCCTATTCGAGTTAAAACGGGCTTTAGCCCTGATTGCCCCACTGAGGTAGAAAAAGCGGAAATGGAAGGATTATTCTGCCCCTGGAGATAATTGATGTGGCCAATCGCATCCCCATTTCCGCCCCAAAGCGCAGTAAAATATCCTCCTTTGTACTGATTCGGCCAATACCCGTCTGATGGATACCAGGCGCCTCCAGTGATCAAGCTTCCACTGGCTCCCGTTGCTCCATTCCCCCACTCTTGTTTTTGAATCCCAATTCCATTGTATCCCTGGTGCCCATAGTTCGCACCGGGTTCAACAATAAATATGCTCGCTTTTTTGTCCCCACCCGCTTCATTGATATAAAGTACACCGGAATCGGGGTGGCGAGAGATAGAATACGGGTTTCTTAATCCAAGGGCATAGATAGCACGGTATGAACCATTCGCTTGATCATAGAACGGATTATCTTCAGGGATAGTGCCATCGGCGTTAATGCGAACTACTTTTCCTGTAAACGTGCTCAGGCTCTGCACTACATCACCGCCATTCCAACCATCTCCCGTTGTTATGTATAACGTTCCATCCACCCCGAATTCAATTGCACCCCCATTATGACTTCCACTGGAGGCAGATGTGTTATAGGGTAGTTCAATTAACAGTTCTTCACTACCTGGTTCTGCTAGATTTGGGTTAGCTGCACTTGCTTTTACTCGGACGACACGATTCTGCCTGGGAGAATTGTCCATATAGAAGGCATAGATCCAACCGTTTGACTCAAAATCAGGGTCAAAAGCAATATCTCTCAACCCCGATGACCTATGCCTGGCGGGCACGCCACTATCTTTAGGTATGTCGAACGTGTAAAAGGGTGTTGAGCTTAATTCCCAGGCCTGGCTTGACGCGTTGAATTCTGCGACCAGAAGTGCTCCGGTAATCCGCTCACAAATAAACATCCGCCCACCCGGAGAAAAGGCAAACCCAGCAGGAGAATCTAGACCGTCAAGGATTTCAACTACTTCAAATCCATCAGGTGGATCAAAAGAATGACTCCGAGCGAAGGTATTCGCCGTCGAAGATGAGACCACAAGCAGCCCTACTCCCAACAATAGTGTGAGACACAAAAAGCGAAATAAGGGGGAGCATGCGGATGGATTGAGACAATACATAAGAACAACATTCATGATATTGGAATATTGTTCTCTGTCAACAACTTCTGCTCCAAACTTGAACAATAGGGCCCATGAAAATGAATGTGCACAGATATAGAGTCCTGAAACGGTAACAAACCAAATGCATCATTTAACCGAAAAATCGAGCGCCATTGACTCTCCTTCGTCTAACTGATTAAACTTTAAAATGAGCTGCTTAAATTCATGGTACATCTCCTCTATACATTCACTGGTCAATGAGTTTACTGTTGGCCAGTTGAACTGTTTTAATTCGGAATTTACCAAGTCAGGGAATTGTTCAATTGTACAGGCACCTGTAGCCAAAGACCCTAAGGCCCGTGTTAGTATTTCTGATTGCCATGCTTCAGCATCAAGTGTTAAAATAACCTCTTTCTTTGACAGGTCTTCGATGCTATACCCTTCCTCAACGTATCCAAAAAACCCTTTCTTTATGCGAAGTTTTCGCTCGACCACGAAATGCCCCAAATCATGATAAGGCGTTTGAGGGCCCAAGGAAGCGATAACCGCAGATCCATCAGCGCGTTGACACGCGAGCTGGGTTCTGCTGTTTTTTTTAGTGAAGGTTATCCTCATGCTTTCTTACCATCTTAGAGCTCGAGAATACGGTAAACCAAAAACCAAGTTCGAATATTACTCCAGCTAATATCCAGGGTACAAAATCATTTTCAAACCCTGTCGTATAGGACACAAAAGCAGTCAAGAGCAGAGCAATTGCAAATACAAGATGTAGAGGATGTGTGAGCAGCTTTGTCATGGGAGTTGACGCTATGAGTGAGGCAGTCATTGAACGAAATATACTATTTCGAAGAAACAATGAAGCAACTTGTATTCCCAACGGTCACACACCGTACCCGAACGAATTATACTACATGTAAATCGAATCAAAATGACGAATAGACACTGCCAACGTCCTACTCATACAAGGGCGTCCCAGGCTGGAAGGCAAACCAGGCAAAGGCAAAGAAATTCCCGTGTGGAATGGGTCGGAGTTGCTTGCCTCTCTTGGGTCCAGTGAGTGCTTTACCGGTGATATCCCACTTAGTGCCGCTCTCATCCAAAAAGAACCCTGCATCATAATGAAATTGAAGGACCTCGTTTTTTACTTCGTTATAGAATACACCGGTAGTCCCGATAATTTTGGACTCAGCAATGCTCTTTTTATCCAGGGCAGATACGGCTCCTTCTCCATGAAAAACAACTATGGATGCACCTCCTACTTCATCGTGTATAACCCTCTCCTTTCGTGTGATCGAGTGAGGATACGCCTTATGCTCCTCACCGATACTTACGGTCACCAGTTTCTCCATTGGGGGTACGCGCTTATCAAAAGGTCCTTTGTACAAAAAGGGGCGATCATTGATGTCATCATATCCTGCATAAGGGTTTTGCCCATAATTGCGACGATGCCCTGTTTCCCTAGATAACACCTCCCCAAAGGGATGGGCTTCCTTGAATTGTTTATATGATATAATTTGCGCCGGAATAGGGGTTAGGGTTTTTCCTGTATAGGTACCAACAATCCCTTCTCCATTCAGCTGCTGCCACAAGGATTCTGTTTCGCGATCGAACATAACCATATCTGAATGCCGAAGCATCCCAGAAACTCCAAATGAATGGACCACACCATCTATTCTCCTGTCAAATGCCAGTGCAGCGTAACAGAGGGGGCAAAAAGTAACAATGATTGGCTGGCCCGCTAAAACATCATTTACTATTTCATGAAACGTCAGAATCTGCAGAGGATACGCTCTTGCTTCATTCTCTAAAGCGACAAGAATCACAGGTTCTTGATCTTGCAACCATTCATTAGCCTCTGAAATTGAGATAAACAACGGCTGATTGATCGATGGAATTCCATCTTTGGGGGGCCCTCCATTCAATAACTCATCAAGCTCAATCGATCTTTGGGATGTATCTGTTTTCCATCCTCGCAACAAAGAGCTTCCTCGCTGCGCATGGGCCAACGAGGTGAATAAAAAAAGGGTGGCTAAAGACAGGGCAAATACTCGAAACATCACAACTCACTTAATGAAAGATTGATTATCTGTTATTATGTAGCCATGCCCAATTAATCGTTACCGTCCAAAAATAAAAAAAGCGGCTCCTCCTTAGAAGAACCGCTTTCCTAAACCAAATAATCTATAACGCTAGTCGCGCGATAAGAACAACTGTAGTACGTACCAAAACATCAGAGCAACAGAGGCAAACAACGATAACGCTGCCGCTACGTGCCGATCTTGCGGGTAGTGGTGCAACACATTCGAAGTATCATAAAGGATCGCTCCTCCTGCAAAGGCAATCATGCCTACAGAGAAGAATGTACCTAGCTGAAAACCAAAAATGAAGCTAGCCCCGATAAGGATCAATGCACAAATGAACCCCCAACGTAACAGGCCACCCAGGAAAGAAAAATCTTTTCTGGTAGTGAATGCAACAGCCGTTAGTGCTGCAAATCCTAATAAAGTCACAATAGCTGCACTATTGATCGCAGTAGGCGCATATGCCATTGCATAATACAGCATTGGGACAAATATAATGGCTTCAGCAACTACAAACGCAGCCAGGGCTCCGTACTGGGATGCGGCTGATGTTGCTCGCATAGCAGTTCGGCTTGCAAACCACCCTACAACCATAAAGCCGCCCAATACAACCCACCATCCTACTCCCAAAAGAGCACCAGCGATTACATCAGCTAAACCCGAAGTAAACAGATAGACCTCAATTAAGGTAAAGGCTATCATTGCACCAAAAAGATGCATGTAGGTCTTCGTAATGAAGTCTGCACGCTCTTCAACACTTGCATACGCCACGGGCATAGAAGCCGCAGGCATACCATATTGTGAACTCATAGTAGTGTGTTCTATGTTTTGTTATGAATGCGCTCTTAATACTATGGCGATAAGTTTGAAGTTTCAGGATTACAGAACAATGATCCTACACTTCGTGCTGATTTACCAGGTCCTTAAAAGCTGTTATACATCACAAATCGCTATCGCCTGGCGCAGGGACGTCATAGGATCTCTTACTGGCACAAATTCCTGGCCTACATACCCTGTGTATCCAGACTCAACAATGGCCTCCATGATAGCCGGATAATACAGCTCCTGGGTTTCATCTATTTCATTTCTACCGGGATTTCCACCTGTATGATAGTGGCCAAAATAATCCTTATAGTCTCGAATAGTTCGGATTACATCTCCATCCATGATTTGCATATGATAGATATCATATAGCAACTTAAAGTTATCCGAACCAACCATATCTACCAGTTGAACACCCCAATCGACGTGGTCACACATATAATCGGCGTGATTCACTTTACTGTTCAAGAGTTCCATGCAAAATAGAACACCTCTCTTTTCGGCTTCACCAATAATTTCCTTAACCCCTTTCGCGCAATTTTCCATGCCTTCATCATCTGGCATGCCATCACGGTTTCCAGAAAAGCAGATTACACTGGGGAATCCAGCATCTGCAACTTCATTAATGCGCTTTTTATAAGCAGGGATTAATTCTGCATGATTTTCTAATCGATTCAAGTTAACAGGGATTGAACCAGCACCATTACTCATCGCGCATACTAATCCATACTCTTTTAAGATAGGAAATGCTTCTGGTCCAACAATTTCAATCGACTTAATTCCCATGCGCACAGCATGCTTCGCTAATTCTTCCACTGTAAAATCGCTATAGCACCATTTACAGACAGAATGATTAATATTCCCTTTTAATTTAGGAAGGGGGTTACTTGCTTT
>JAHQVL010000398.1 GCA_019634345.1 Rhodothermaceae bacterium | reverse complement strand
CCCATGTCGATGGTCAAACCAAAATTGCCATTGGCAATATCATCACGCAGTTCATCCAGTTCTTCTTCGTATTCATCGCTTTCGTCTTCGCGAATATGCTGATACACAGAAGTGGTCATAAGAAGACGTTCTCCGCCTGGGGCATTGGGGTCGATTAACTGCAGGTGGAAAGCTCCTCTACGTGCTCGGTCTCTGGCGACGCGAACAGCACCGTCCATTCCGCTTTTTTCAGGATCGGGGTCACGCATCAATTCGAGGAAACGTACACTTCTGAACTGCATGTCGAACTTGACCAGTTGACTTGGTGCAAAGGTGATTTCATGATCCCCATTAAAGCCTGCGGCGATAGAATTATCGTAAGCCTGTCCGTCCGAGAGTTCCATGATGAATCGCCCCATACCACTGCGGTGTGTGTTGAGGAATCGCAATTTAACTTCGGGTATACCACTGGCGATTAATGTTCGAATCGTTTCGTCAAATCGGACCGCATCTTCATGGATCGTGCGTCCTCCAGCATCTCTAAAGAATATTTCGCGGGACGTAGAGATGGGTAATCGGCTACCCCATTGCTGGTCCCACTTGTGCACGTGGACAAACCACGGGCCAGTAGTGTGCTTACCGCCCTGATAGGTGTCTCTCCCTTCTGCTATGGACCAGGTACCACTAAGGTCTCTGTTGGTTGTTACGTCCATGTGGCTACCAAGAGGCAGGGCTTCCTGGGACGCAACCAGGGCACCATTGATGTCTACCGTACCTGAAAGTTTAGTGACCGAATGAGAGGTTTCTGGTCGTAGATAAACAATACCATCCCAGTTGAGCGTGGCGTTTGGTTCAACGATCAGGTCGCCTTCAACCAGTAAGATGCCTGCTCCTGCAAGGGTGCTGCCATCGCGAACAACCATGTTGCCGTCAACCCGAACGATAGCTGTATTGTCGGCTTCTCCAACCACATAGTTTTTGAGGAAATCTTCAGATTCAGGAATCTGAGACCCAAACTCGGCTGCAAAGGTTGTTTCGTCAGCGTCGAGAGGGGCAAGGAATTCCAGGTCAGCTGAATTCTCGCCAAGAGGGTTGATCTTGTCGCGGATCTCGTAATAGAATTCTTCAAGCCACGGGCCGTCTTGAGACGGATCGAAGTCGGGCAAGGCATCACTGAACGTATCATCTCTCTCAAGAACATTGACCGACTGTACCTCGTCTACGCCACCTTCAAACGCTTCGTCCAACGCCGTATTGATCTTGGTCTCTACCTGGTCCTCATTGATCAAGTCTTGCATACCGGGTAGATCGTCCAGGGTCTGCAGTTCACTGGTGATCCAGTTTACTGCTAAGTCTGGATCCAGGGTACCTGCTTTGATGGATGATTCTTCATCCGTTATAAGGGTGAGGTTTGGCGTGTTCGCTGCAAACGCGAACGGAAAATGAGCGGAGTATTTGTATTCCGTATGAATCAGGTATTGCGCTTCGCCATATTCGCCCAATACGTCAAACTTAAGGAATTCACCGTCTTCGGTGTAATTACCGGTGGTGATTTTTCCACCACCTACATTGTATGTTCTGAAGGCGTCTGCCTGATCGAATCCGCCATCAACACCCGAACCGTACACATTTGCGAGCATCACATTAAGTCCATTGTGGGCGAGTTCACGCGCCAGGACCTCCTCTTGCAGTTGGTTCTGTACAAGATTGGTTTCGATGTTGATATTCCGAATATTCAGAAAGATCGTAACGGCGCTTATTATAGAAGCTACCACAACGAGTAGTGCCGAATTACCCATAACGATTTATTTGCTTTTGGGGGCTCAAAGCGAATAACGAGATCGGTGATCGATCGTGTTACAGCTTCGGGCAATTTATCTATTCGCTGAATAGACCGTTGCCCCGAACCGTGAAACGTTTAATTTCCCGAATCGGGTTGTTTTGTTATTTACAAAAATGGATTGTTGTTCTTGATATTCAACAGGGTCAAGCGCTGCCTGAAATTCGACGCGGGTTCTCCCAAGAGTCCCTTCGTCTGCACATTCAAGGAGGTTGCCTTTGTTGTCAAACATCTCAATAGAAAAATTCGTAATAATTGGTCCGCTTTCCCCTGCATAGTCGATCGTTCCTGTTTCTCCGAATTTCTCATATCGAATCACATTGTAAAGACGAAGGTATCGGTCGTTTACAAATACAGAATCGGGCCCAGAGGGCGGATCTTCCCGGATGTAACGGACGCTGACCATTCTGTCCGGCGTGCCGTCAATCGGCCTTATATAGGTTGGGAAAATAATACTTTCGGTATTGGTAGTTATGATAGTGTCCTGCACTATACTTTCTACCTCGATATTGCACAAGGGGTCAGCACCAGCATCCTGTGCCTGGCTGGTGCTGCGGATATTCTCAAGATCACGTTCGATGATTTTAAGGAAATCATAGGCTTGTTCATGAACTATATTGTTGACGGTCATCTCAACAGCGTTCTGGCTATTACGATGCATCATGGCAAATATGGTTACAAACAATACGCCCGCAACAAGGAAAGATGCTATGTTATCAAGCAGTATATGCATATTAGTGTAACGTCATGCCTCCAGGTGAAAATATCTTGCTAAATTCCACAAAGATAGGGAGGCGGCCTAATTCTACCTCATCTTCGTAGCCTTCGGGTAAATCCTCTTCGAGCGTGAGTGTTACTAATTTAGCTAAAGTGGGTGCGGATGATTCTCTAAGCTGTAGGTCATCCGGGTCTATATATTTAACGTCAACAGCCCATTTAAAGCGGTACACGGTGCGGTTGTACGTGTAGGTCTCTACAGCAGAATACCCATGATAATCGTCAATGTCACTGGCAGCACCAATCCCGATTTCCTTTTCGTCATCATCCAGGCCAAAAGCAGCGAGAGACGTTAAGCCATCTGGTGATGTACGCTGATTGATGCCTCCTACTAACTCATCTACCTCATCATAGGCGAGGGTTTGGAGATGAGCAAGCCTATCCGATACCATGTTCATGGCCGCCAATTCCGTATCACGGCCATAAACGATGCTATGGTGACGCATCATCACACGCTGCTGACTGAGAGCGAGCAGTGAGAATATGGCCATTGCTAAAAAGGCAAGTAAACTCTGTCTCATGGATTCGGGGGTACAAGAACGAATCGGATTTCGATCACTATTTACCGGTATACTCTAGTATCCTAACAGGTGCGTAGGGCCGGCAAATAAACGGATTACAGTATAGTTTGTCATAGGAATACACTTCGTCCGTCTGAACGAATACACCAAGAACTCCAGCATACCAATACATGTATGCACCATGCTACTAAACGAATGCTGATCAATGCGGCATGCGACGGGGGGAAGGCGCAGCACAATGGAGCATACGATATGCTAGAAATGGTGTATGATCGTAAGGTACGGTAAGCCATTGGTATAATCCAAATTTTATTGCATATAGTTTGGCCTATAAAGGACGTTTTCCGGAAAAAATTCGCAACAGTGCAGGCACTGCACAAAAAAGAATCATTCCCGGGTGGCTAAAGCACCCAGGAATAATTCGTTGTAGGGAAAATGTATAATCGTCTATTGCTATCCGTTTGGAGGCCTAGCAAGATCAGGTTAGTAACCATTTTCGGGGGTTATTGGGTCTCGGTGGAAGGTTGAACTATATCTCGAAATATTGATATGCTTGGAGGTTTCCTGTATAGCAACGTGGAACTCTACATATACTTTTTCAAGATTTATCGGGCAATCACCTGAAATCATACGCTCTTCATCCGCTTCGATTGTTGGGCTGGGGATCAACTCAACGACGAAATCGACAATTTGAGTGCTGTTGAGTGTAGGCATTGACCGTTGTAAACCATTTTCTAGAATGCGATTTAACTTGTACAAGCTGCGATCGCCATTGCGCGTTTTTACTTGGGTGCCCAGGCCTTCCATTTCATACGTGACTTGTACGATTTCTGCCTCTTCACCAGGGCCTGCAATGCGCAGCGTTGGAAAGGTGAAGGAATGTGTTTTTCCATCACGATCAACGGTTACCTGGCAAGAGAAATCAGTCTGGGCGTCTACATTTGGGGTTAGCATAAGGTGTTGCACATCCTTGCGAAGAGTTTCAAGCAAGCGGATGGCATGTGCCCGTGTTTGAGGAGCATTATAAAGTTCTGAGGGAGTAGAAGAAGAGAATTGCTCAGAAACAAAAAGGAATAGGGCAAAGACAAGGGTAGTGAACGTTGCGGTAACACTATAGAATAGGCCGTGCATAAATTATATACTTCAAAAAATCCGTGACTACTACATACCCGCCTATTGGGGGGGCGACAGTCTGAGGGTTTCTCAAATAGCATGCCGTAATTTAGTTCTCGCTTAAAGTAGGACAAATCGAGACAACTTGGTGTGCCTGCCCGGAAGTGGTAAATAAATGTAAATACATAGTTTACGCGGAATAAAAGAGGAAAAGAGGGTTTCTTTTCGCAAGCAACCGATTGGTATAGATAATTCCTTAACGGTCGATTCTACAAGAATAGGATACTATCGTAATCGATTTGAGACCCTTTCTATACCGGTTCGTCTCAACTTTGAAAACAAGGCGCTCATCAACTGGCTTGAATGAGCGGTTTCGGGTTCCGCGTTTCGCGTTTCGGATTGGTTTCGAGTTGTGGGTTTAACAACCAGAAACAACCCGAAACCCGTGACACCAAACACGAAACCCCAAGAAGAATCCGAACGGATTCATCGTGGCAGTGGATTCAGTGCCTTTAAAGTATTACATTAGCTTGTGCTCATAAGCTCTTACAGGATAAGTGACAAAAGCAGATATCATAGATCAGGTTGCGGCAGGCACCGGTTTGACGAAAATCGAAACGGAGGCGGTCATTAATGGGTTCATTACCGTAGTGAAAGGTGCACTGCGAAATCATGAACGTATCGAGATACGTGGTTTCGGATCATTTAAGGTGCAGGAGCGTGCTCCTCGTACTGCTCGAAATCCACGAACCAATGAAGAAGTGCTTGTTGATTCATGCTTTGTGCCTGTATTTAAGCCGTCTCAACATCTTCGGAATGAGGTCATGGATGGAGGGAATAGTACAGGTACAGCTGATAAAAACGACACTTAAATAAAGTATTTATGACCGATAAGGTTGACTCCACCTGCGTCTCGTGCGGAGCGCGCCTTGAAGATTCATCCGAAAAATGCCCCTTGTGCGGTTGGACTATTGGAACTGAAGATCATGACCTGCGCATCTCTGATCAAAAAGACGAGGCATCTGAATCCCCTTCCCCTACAGCGGAAAGCAATGCTGAAGCAGATGAAAAAGCGTCAGGGCTCTTTTGCCATAATTGCGGATCGAAAAACCTACTAGAAGCCAATTTCTGTAGCTCTTGTGGCACCAAGCTTCACAAGTCTGAGCAATCTGCTACCGTTAAAAAAGCGGAGCTTCCACCTGAATTGAAGAAAGAGGTTGAAACAACGCCAGAAAAAGAAGCTGAAGCAGCGTCTATTGAAAGCGAGGAGCCTGCGTCCTCAGGTGCAAGTGGAATGCACGTGGGTATGCTGATCACGGCTAGCCTTCTGATCGTTACTGCACTCTACATGATAACGGCGTTTAGCAAACGCGCTTTTCCAACGTCAGAAGTGGCGCCTCAACAGCAAGCTGAGGCCGCTACCCAGCAACCACCGTCAGAAGCTGCTCCGCTTTCCAGTGAGCTTGAAGCACAAGTTGGATCCCTCATGAGTGAAGCAGAGGCACTGACAGGAGATGCCCAGGTCTCAAAGAAACGGGAAGTCGTAAATGTACTCATGGCGGAACAACGTTTTGATCGTGCAGCTCCCGTTCAAGAGGAGATTGCTGAGGCCACCGGGCAGGCAGAAGATTGGTTTCAGGCCGGCCATTTTTATTACGACTGGATGGATCAACTAAGTGGTCCACAGAGGCCGGTAGCTGCTCAAAGCGCCGTTGGTGCATACGAGCAAGGCCTGTCCATCAATCCAGACGACCTGGTTGTGCGGACCGCTCTGGCAATGGCTTACCTAAATACCAGTACCCCAATGCTGGGCATTACTCAAATCAGACAGGTGCTTGACGAAGATCCCGACCATCTGGAAGGGAATTTTTACTTTGGTGTCATGCTCATGCAGATTAATCGCATTGACCAGGCCAAAGAGCGATTCGAACGCGTCAAAGAACTGGTTGGACCCGAAAGCCAGATGTATCAACAAGCTGACATCATGTTGAATAACATCGCATCCCTGACGGGATAGCCAGGACTCCATTGTTACCCTTATCTGTTCCTTTGCGGCTACATACATAACCATGCAGCCCGCATAAACAATAAGAGGTACATATATCATGCAGAGACCTTATTTTCTGCGCCGGTCTTCGATCCTACTCCTATTATCCTTTCTTGTCGTTGCCATTTTACCTGCCTGTATCGTTGTTGTAGATGAGGATGACGATGACGATCATTACCGCAGGCGCTGGAGCCTGGATGTGATAGTATATGGATCTGCTTCTGAGTCTGAATCTCCGGTCAACAAGTCCGATTACTCTCTGAATCTAAGTGATGAGAGCATCCTGTCTGGCCAGGCAGATTGCACCGGATTCCGTGGAGGGTATTCCGTGACCGAAGGAAATTCCATCGAAGTTGAATCACTGAGTGCGAGTGGGTCCGCTTGTGGAGCTCAGTCACTGGCCGGCAAGTATCTTGATGGCCTGGAGGAGGCGACATCCTATACAGTGAGTGGAGACGAACTGGTTCTCGAGTTTGGAGATTCAGGAAGTTCAATGCGCTTTAGTGCCATGGAGTAACCCGATACGGTTGCACCGAACTAACACACTGAAAAAAGCCGCCGCATCAAATTGGATGGGGTGGCTTTTTTCATTAGCGGCTTTTTTTGTAAAGTTCATGCGATCAATGAGCACTTTTAGTACCTTAGAATCTAATTGCAAAGTTTGTTCGTTGATGTAAGCATGAAACACATTTTTACCACCGAAGAGCTTGAGTCAATCAAGCAGGCCGTAGCGAGAGCAGAACAAAGAACCTCTGGTGAGATCGTCCCTTATTTTGTTGATCGGAGTGACAGGTACGATATCACTGTTTGGCGAGGGGCATCACTGATGGCAATGAGTGCGATCGGTTTTGCTGCTATTACCGTGCTTATCTATCAAGGATGGGGGCTTTCCTGGCTTTACACCGGGCAAGGGATTGCCATATTAACCATTGTTTCTGCGTTTGTGGGAGCACTTATGGGAGCCTATGTGCCTCCCTTGAAAAGAGTGCTTGCTGGTCGTGATCTCATTGAACGAATGGTTCACCATCGCGCGACGCGTGCATTTGTTGAGGAGGAAGTGTTTAATACCAGGGATCGGACGGGTATTCTACTATTCATTTCGATGTTGGAGCATCGCATTGAAGTGCTCGGTGATGAAGGGATTAATCGCCGTGTGACCGCAGATGACTGGATCGATGTTGTAGGAAAGATCAGAGAGGGGATTAAAGCTAAAAAAGTAGCCGCTGGTCTTATTGATGCGATTGAACTGTGTGGACAACTCCTGGAGCGGAGAGGTGTTGAGATTAAACCTGATGACACGGATGAACTCTCGAACGAAGTTCGATTCTCTGGCGATGACTAGATTTAGTGCGCGTTTACTTCGATTTCAAGAACAACACTATCTGCGTCCCTGATGAACAAGCGGTTTTCAATTTCCTGATAGGGATAGCCAGCCGCGTCGAGGCGTGAGCGCAGGGCATGCCAGTCACGCTGAGGCAGGCAGAATCCTACGTGATGAATGGCGCCACGTCCAGGAACGGAGGCGTGGGGCATCTCCGGGAATTCTATAAGCTCGATAATATCTTGCTCATCCTTGTCCGTAAGCATGGCGCGCATGCGGCCAGGGCGCAAAGGATCTTCTTCTTTACAACGCAATCGTAGCCCAAGCACATTTACATAGAAATGTATCGAGTTCTCCAATGTGGATGTAACAAGTGCAGCATGCGTCAGCCGAATTGGAGCTGTCGGTTTTGCGTCGCCGTTTGGTTGGCTATCAATGTTGGTATGCTCTTCCATGATGCGAGTGAATAAAATCAGTTCAGCAACTCAGGGGAATTTTGTTTTGTCTCATCCTGAAATTTTGATACCAAAATTCCAAGGCGCTTAATTTTTTTGTACAGTCCCTGCCTGGTAAGCCCTAGCCTGGATGCGGACACCGAGACCTGGCCGTGGGTAAGGGCTAGAACGTCTTCAATGACTCGCTTTTCCGTAGAAGCCAATACCTCTTCGAGTGGTAGAGACTCAGAGGACTCAGAGAGCGGCGCGTACTTAATGCGGGTTGTGGATTTTTGTGCGCGTATGGCCTCTGGAAGCACCCGCGAGTCGATAACTGGGATGGGTTCGCTTGCTAGAAATGAGATGGCTCGTTCCATTTCATTTCTTAACTGACGAACATTGCCTGGCCACGAGTAACGCAGCATGAGGCTTATAGCTTCCTCTGTAATTCCCACAAAAGGCACACCACTTGGACAGAATTGATGCGCATAATGAAGGGCGAGGAGGGGAATGTCTGAGGTTCTAGACCGCAAAGGAGCAACGTGCAGTCGATTGACTTGTAGATAGTTGTACAGGTTGCGGTCAAATTTTCCTTCTTGAACAAGGCGTTCAATATCTACGGAAGTAGCCGAAAAAATGCGGGGGCCTGATGTAGGCTGCGCCTTAGAAAGAGTTGCAGCAAATCTAGATTCGATGTAACTCAACAACTCAGCCTGAAGCTGAACAGGCAACTGGTCTACATGGTTCAGAAAGATTGTTTTAATACCGTCTCGAAGGCCAGATGCAGCATCAAGGGGTAATTTAAATGGATATTGACTGGTAGACAGCGTTTCGCAATCAATACACAAGAAGGTCTCAGGGCCGTGGTTTTCCATTTCATGGACAAGCCGGCCCGTCGACTCTTTGCCGACGCCTCGTTCTCCTGTGAACAACAACGGTGCGTTCCCTTCAGAAACCAGTTTGCACTCCTTCAAAAAGGCCCCTTTGCTATAAGAGGCATTCATGACATTTTGTGATTTGATACACCACGTTGCCAACTCATCTTGCAAGAGCGTGCGCATCCACGTTTGCGCCAATTCATCCCTGGCAAAGGATGTACACGTCATAATTTCATCGACAAGGTCCTGCATTTGCACATGCTGCCCCAACTTAGACAATGCGATTGCGTGGCCAATTTGAGCCCAATACAGATAGTCTCCCCGATGTAACTGTTCGAGTTGTTGATACGAAGATCGCAGCAAGTGGATGGCTGACGGTATATTGGGATTGGTCTCATCTAGGATATGAGCCCATCCAAGCCACAATAACGAAAGGGCCGCCGGAAGGGTGGAGGGGGAGGTGTGTTGCTTTGCGTCTACTTGCGGGAGGGTTCGCTTTACGACATCGATGCGTGCGTCTCCCAACACATGTGCCTGCGCGAGTAGGCAACGGATTAATACGATGCGCTCAGCCTCCCGCGCAGCAGGGCGCGTGTTCTGTTCATGGAGCAAGGGAGTCAACATCTCCACTACTTCATGGGTTCGGCCCTCCAAGAGAAGGCATCGTGCTATGGCGATCGTATGGGAGTACATCGTGCTTCTATAAGAAACCTAAGTCAAACTTTGCTTCTTCGCTCATCATCTCCATCGTATAAGGAGGATCAAACGTGAGTTCTACCCGAGCATCTTCAACGCCCTCTACATCACGAACCGCGTTCTCAGCCTCTACTGGAAGAGAGCCTGCAACAGGGCATCCGGGAGCTGTAAGTGTCATCAAGACAAACACCGTGTTGTCCGGATATACCCTTATTTTGTAGATCAACCCCAGGTCATAGATATTTACCGGAATCTCTGGATCGTAAACACTCTTTAGCGCTTCGATAATTTTTTGCTCCATCTCTTCATCGTTAGATGGAATTTCGGGAGTCTCTTTTGGAGTTGTTGTTTCCATAATGAACTAGAACCCGTTTCAATGAGTAATTTGTTTGAACGCAACAGCGTAGAGCTTCATTTGCTTAATCATAGCATCCAGCCCATTCTTTCGCGTGGGAGAAAGATGCTCTTTCATTTCAATCTGGTCTAAAAAGCCCAGCGGTGCATCAATAATAGCCTGTGGTGCCTGTCCGGACAAGACACGAACGAGTAGGGCAATAAGTCCTTTTGTAATTGCCGCATCGCTGTTTGCTTTGAAGAATACTTTACCGTTTTCTTCGAATGCATGGAGCCAAACCTGAGACTGGCATCCGCGGATGCGGTGCGTGTCGTCTTGCATATCTGGATCGATCAGAGGCAAGTCTTTGCCTAGTTCAATCAGATGTTCATATCGGCCCATCCAATCATCAAACAATGCAAACTCTTCTATTATGGCGGCTTCTTGCCCGTTAACCATCACCATCCCCCCTATTCAAAAAAGGTTTTTACTTTTCGAATCCCAGCAACCAGGGCATCGATGTCTTCCCTTGTATTGTAAAACGCAAGCGAAGCCCGTGCTGTACCTGGCAATCCCCAATGATCCATCAGAGGTTGGGTACAATGATGGCCTGTTCGTACCGCGATGCCCAGGCGATCCAGTATCGTTCCTGTATCGTAAGGGTGGATGTCTCCAATCAAGAAGGACAGCACGCTTGCCTTCTGGGAGGCTGTGCCAATGATTCGTACACCTTCTATAGAGCGCAATTGCTCGGTGCCATATGCGAGTAGGTCGCGTTCGTATTCTGCTATGGTCTCCAGGCCTATCGATTCCATGTACTCAACAGCGGCTCCAAGACCAATGCCGCCAGCAATGTGCGGTGTGCCTGCTTCGAATTTGTGCGGTAAGGTATTGTAGGTTGTTTTCTCAAACGAGACGGTGTCTATCATGTCGCCACCGCCCTGATAGGGGGGCATGGCTTCCAGCAACGATTCCTTGCCGTACAAAATGCCGATACCCGTGGGGCCAAACATTTTGTGGCTGGAGAAGCAATAAAAATCAACATCAAGCGCCTGCACGTCCACACGCATATGAGGGACAGCCTGGGCGCCATCCACAACCACCGTTGCTCCATATCGGTGTGCATCGGCGATCATGCGGTCCAGTGGATTGATCGTTCCTAACGTGTTAGAGATATGGCAGATCGCTACGATTTTTGTGCGTTCACTAAGCATTGACAAGAACGCGTCGTACTCGATTTCGCCTGCCTTGGATATAGGGATAACACGAAGGGTTGCTCCTTTCTCCTCACATAACATCTGCCAGGGCACAATATTCGAATGATGCTCCATGGTGGAGATCAAGATCTCATCGCCGGCAGACAGATGCTTTCGCCCAAACGTGGATGCGACCAGGTTGATGGCCTCTGTTGTGCCCCTGGTATAGATGACTTCATGGTTGCTCGATGCATTGATAAATGCACGGATACGTTCACGCGCACCTTCATATGCATCCGTAGCTTCCTGGCTGAGGGTATGCACGCCTCGATGCACATTGCTGTTTTCGCGCGAGTAGTACCGATTTAACCGGTCGATGACCAACTGCGGTTTTTGGGCAGTTGCTGCATTGTCCAGATACACGAGAGGATTGCCATGCACCTCTCTGTGCAAGTTCGGGAACGATGCTCGAATGCGTTGAACATCAAAGCTTGAAGCCACTGAGGGCGACTGTATGTCAGGTATGTTCATAGAACTAAACTATAGGCTATCCAGCAGCCGAGTGTCTACATTAGAGGCTCTCCAATAGCCGAGAGTCAACGTAGTCACGCAGCGGTTCGAATTCGATGGCATCAATGACGTCGTGTGCGAAGGCTTTTAACAGGATCGAGCGAGCCTGCTTCTGGCTCAGGCCACGAGAACGGAGATAGAATAAAGCCTCTGCGTCCAACTGGCCGGTCGTAGCACCGTGGCTGCAGCGTACGTCATCCGCATATATTTCCAGTTCAGGCTTGGAGTACATGCGCGCTTTATTCGTTAGCGTAATGCTTTTATTCGACTGGTAGGCATTGATTTTTTGTGCGTCCTGATGGACGAATACCTTTCCGTTGAATACGCCGGTTGACTGGTCGTCCAGGATATTCTTGTACAGTTCGTTGCTGAAGCAGTTGGGCTTCTTATGATCCACAAGGGTGTGGTTGTCGACATGCATGGTGCCGCTGCCGAGTAGAAATCCGAGGAGATGGCTTTCACACTCTTCAGCGTCCGGCACGATCTCCAGGTTGTTGCGGATAAGGCCTCCTTTCAACGTACTGGTGTGCGTCGCAAAATAACTGTGCTGCTCCTGGTAGGCATACTGATTAAAAACAGCGGTGCTTGCTGTATTCAAATCCTGTATCTGGTAGTGCTTAAACGTGGCTTGTTGAGATACAGCCCATTCAGACACCACATTAATGAAGTGGCTGGCCTCGTTTAGGCTGACGTATTGCTCGATCAAAGTCACTTCGCTCTCGCGCTCAGCAACACATAACATCCTCGGTTGAACGATTGTATGAGCGTCCGTGTCGAACAGGTGGAGAACGTAGATCGGCTTGTCTACATGAACCTTGGCTGGAACGTGTAGAACAAGGCCGTCTTTCAGGAAGGCGGTGTTCAGGGCAACAAAAGGACTCTTCGAAGAATCGGATTGGGTGTCAAGCCTTGAGACAAGCAAATCACCCAATGAGCCGCTTGCCTGATCAATGGGGGTGAAAACAGTCCCGTTTGGCAACCCTTCAATGTTCGAAAGTTCCGCGATGTATTTGCCATTTACCGTTACAGCGAGGTACGCGTCAATCCCGGGGACCAAGAAGGCATGTGCCTCTTCTTTGCTGAGAGGAAGGGGGCGATTTTCATGGTAGACGGTATGATCTACCGACAACTTCTTCTCAACAGGGGTATACTTCCAGGCCTCTGTTTTTCGAGTAGGTAGGCCTTGGGCGGCAAACGCCTCAATGGCTTTTTTACGTAGATTCTTTAACGCAGCGCTATTACCGTTCAGCGTATGCCCATCCAGCATAGAGTACAGCTCGCTGATTCGATCCTCAACCCGATGGGGGCTTTCTATGGTTGTCATTATGTTTAAAGTTCAAAGTTCAAGGTTCAAGGTTTAATGTTCAAGGGTTCAACGTTCTGCGCTTAAAGAGAGAGAGTTCAACTTTGAACGTTGAACGTTGAACTTAAACAAGCACGTCGTCTTTAATCCAATCGTATCCTTTCTCTTCGAGTTGAAGAGCGAGGTCTTTGTCGCCCGAGCGGACGATGCGGCCATCGAGAAGAACATGAACAATGTCAGGTACGATATAGTCGAGTAAACGCTGGTAGTGAGTGATCACAACAAAACCACGATCTGCAGAGCGGAGTTGGTTGACTCCATCTGAGACGATACGGAGTGCATCGATGTCAAGGCCCGAGTCCGTTTCGTCCAGGATTGCTAGCTGGGGTTCTAGCAGTGCCATCTGGAAGATTTCATTTCTCTTCTTTTCTCCGCCCGAGAATCCTTCGTTAACAGAGCGGCGCTTCAGGTCCGGATTTAAATGGACCAACTCGGCTTTTTCTTTCATGAGCTTCATGAATTCAGCCGCAGTGATCGGGTCCTGGCCCAGGTGCTCTCTTTTTGCGTTGATGGCCTGCTTCAAGAAGTTAGACATGCTTACACCAGGCAGTTCCACAGGGTATTGAAAAGCCAGAAAGATGCCCGCTAACGCACGCTCATCGGGCTCCATTTCAAGGAGGTCTTCTCCCATGAAAGAGATGGATCCGTTTGTCACTTCGTAGTCTTCACGCCCTGCAAGAACGGATGCCAACGTGCTCTTTCCTGATCCGTTAGGCCCCATGATAGCATGAACTTCACCAGGATTCACCGTAAGGTTCAATCCCTTCAGAATCTGCATATCTTCAATTGATGCGTGGAGGTCTTTTATTTCTAACATGATATTTTGAAATCCGGAGTCTGGTGTCCGGAGAATTTGTTTTGTTTACGTATAGAGTCGATTATCCAACACTTCCTTCTAATTCGATTGCCAGCAGTTTCTGGGCTTCGATAGCAAACTCCATAGGCAACTTGGCCAGGATGTCCTTGCAGAACCCATTAACAATCAGCTTGATGGCTTCTTCCTCACCAATCCCGCGTTGGTTGCAGTAGAAGATTTGATCTTCACCAACCTTCGACGTTGTTGCTTCGTGTTCGACCTGGGCTGTTGGGTTTTCGATTTCCAAATAAGGGAAGGTGTGAGCGCCACAGCGATCACCTAAAAGCATGGAGTCACATTGAGAGAAATTTCGGGCACCTTCTGCTTTGGCATTCACCTTTACAAGGCCGCGATAGCTGTTTTGGCTATTGCCGGCAGAAATCCCTTTAGAGATAATCGTACTGCGGGTGTTTTTCCCGAGGTGGATCATCTTCGTACCTGTGTCCGCCTGCTGCTTGCCTTTGGTGAAAGCCACCGAATAGAACTCGCCTACCGAATGATCGCCTTTTAGGATAACGCTTGGATACTTCCAGGTAATAGCACTTCCTGTTTCAAGCTGTGTCCAGGAGATCTTGGCATTGTCACCCGCGCAAATTCCTCGCTTCGTTACGAAGTTATAGATTCCGCCCTTGCCTTCTTCATTGCCGGGATACCAGTTTTGAATGGTCGAATACTTGACTTCAGCATCTTTGTGGGCAATGATCTCAACGATGGCAGCGTGCATCTGATTTTCATCGCGCATCGGGGCTGTGCACCCTTCGAGGTAGCTGACGTAACTGCCTTCTTCCGCGATAATGAGCGTTCGCTCAAATTGCCCGGTACCTGCTTCGTTGATTCGGAAGTAAGTCGACAATTCCATCGGGCAGCGGACGCCTTTAGGGATGTAGCAAAACGAACCGTCAGAGAAAACGGCTGAGTTCAGGCATGCATAGAAGTTATCCGTATAAGGGACAACAGACCCCATGTACTTCTTAATCAACTCAGGGTGTTTTTCAACCGCTTCGCCAAAAGAGCAGAAGATGATACCAAGTTCTGCAAGTTGATCAGAAAATGTGGTTGCTACTGAGACACTGTCCATAACAATGTCCACAGCGACACCGGTCAGGCGTTTCTGCTCTTCCAGAGAGATGCCCAGCTTGGAGAAGGTTTCAAGCAATTCTGGATCTACTTCATCCAGGCTTTCGTACTTGGGTTTATTGTTGGGGGCCGAGTAGTAGCTGATATTCTGAAAGTCTACATCCGGGTACTTGATATGGGCCCATCGGGGGTACTTATCCTTTTCCTGTAAGGTCAACCAATGCCGAAAGGCTTTTAATCGCCGTTCAAGCATCCATTCTGGCTCTTCCTTTTTCTCAGAAATTAAGCGGATGACGGCTTCGTTTAACCCTTTGGGAACGGTGTCGGCTTCTATATCAGTAACAAAGCCGTATTTATAGTCACTGTCGGCAACCTCCTGTAAGAAGTCAGTGTCGCTTTGGCTCATAATATGTGGGGTTGGACGAAATAATTAACGAAGTAAATCGTGTATTGGTGCGAATGGTTTACACTGTAAACAATTGTTTACATGGTAGCGTGTAAACTTTCGTAAACAACGACCCAATATAGGATACGTTCCCTTATTTAGATTTAATCTATAGATGAAAAAGATGTAAATAAGGAGCTGTTCTTGTACCCGGCACTGGGGGGATAGAGGAACTGTTGGACGAATCCTTCAGTATGGATACACAGTACTTAACTGAAATAGCTATACGTGCAATGGAACTGCAGATTACAACCAAAGCCCTAGAAAAGATTTTAGAGACCGCCGACCAGGAATCTGTGGATTTGGAGAATACATGCCTTAGAATCGCCGTTGTCCCAGGAGGTTGTTCTGGCCTAACGTATGACTTAGGGTGGGATACAACCGTTCAAGAGACGGATTTTGTGAAGCAGATGGAGAACTTTCGTATAGTGATGGATAAGCGGAGTTTTGTCTACGTAAACGGCTCCGAACTCGACTTTACCGACGGCCTGGAAGGCCGCGGCTTCCACTTCATGAACCCCCAAGCCATCCGAAATTGCGCCTGCGGAGAATCTTTTGGTTTGTAAACCCTGGTTTACAAACCAAAGGTGCAAGGTGCAGAGTGCAAGGTGCAAAGTGTTTGTTTTTAGCCGGTTAGACTAGGCTAATTGGTCACTGCTTTTCTATTAGCGGCCTTCTTAATACTGATTTCCGAATACCAAACCCTGCACTGGTTTATCTTGCACTTTGCACTTTGCACTTTGCACTTTGCACTTTGCACTTTGCACTTTGCACTTTGCACTTTGCACTAATTCATCAATGTGATAGATCGCGTAGCTGAGACTTCGGCGTGTTTTAGCCGGACAAAATATACGCCGCTTGCCAGGTCATCGCGGTCTATAACGATGGAGTATTGCTGATTGGCTTGAACCACTTGTTCAAATACCTGTGAGCGCGCTCTCCCTAAGATGTCGTATAGCGTTACCTCTACCAGGCCAGCCGAGGGGACACAGATAGACACGTTGGTTTGACTTGAAAAAGGATTGGGATAAGCGGGAGCCAGGGCACCACTTGTACATGTACTGCTGATCGCGCGGTCTTCGATATGTGTGGAGATAGGTGCCTGTGAATTAAACTCGAAGGCGCCCAGGTCAACGAATTGAAGTTGATCAGAGCGTGCAACCCTTTGAAGTCGATCCATGTCGAGCGGTAATAATTCGGTGGTGTCACCGTCGTTATCCAGATCGAGTACATCCGCTTGCAAGAGATTATTATCCCCTGCATCAATGGCGGGAGAGGTAGGTTGAAGTCTTAGGTCATCATCCAATGTGCCAGCAATGCCGTCTGGCCCCAGAGGGTCTACAAAAAGTGGATCCTCAAAAAAGTTGCCTCCCATGTCCATCACCGTAACACTGTCTGGGAAGGCCCCTTCCAGAATGTTGTGATCCATTGTCAGTACACTGTTTTCGTGTTTTCTGATGGAGAGGTTTTCTGCGCCTTGCACTTCACTCTGATTATTATAGATAATTGAATTGTAGAAAGAGACTTTACCACTGCTGGAATAAATAGCTCCGCCTTCACGTGCTGTGTTGTTGGCCAACGTGGTCTGATAAAACGTCATAGTCGTTGACTCGAAGTTCACAATGGCTCCACCAAGGGAACCAACTGCTGAGGTGCCTCTGGATTCATTGCCGCTAAATACACTGTTGTACACGGTAATAATGCTTTCATCTTCATTGCAAAAAGCCCCTCCGTTGCTGGTAGTAATGTTGCCCAGGAAGAGAACATTGGCATAAATGCCTCCTTCAATGCCATTGTTGGGGTGCATAAATCGATGCATAACAGCCCCGCCTGCTCCAGCGAAGTTCTTTAAGAAGATACTCTGAGCTACTTCTAAACCACCACCAGAGATATACATGCCCCCTCCGAATCCTGATGAGTTCAATCTGAACAAGGTGTTGGTTATGCGAGCAATCTCACCCTTAGCAGGCTCATGGAAAAAACCACCTCCCGTGGATTCTGAGACGTTGCTCTTAAAGGTTACATTGTCCATCCAGAGTGCACCTCCTAGATTTGAGAGGCCGCCGCCATTTTCAACTGCAAAGTTGTTCTCAAAGATCACATTAGATAGGCGATACTGTTCAACTCCTCTGTGAATGAGCATGCCGCCGCCATCTCCATTAGAATGCCCTCCTTGAATGAAAAAGCCTTCGATTACGGCGGACTCTTCTATATTCCACGGAATCACAACTACATGCAAACTATTGTCGCTTCGGGAGGGTTCGGTATCAGTAACAATCAGGTTATCGTTACTCTGTAAGTCACCGGAAAGAATCGTTTTATTAGTCTCCCAATCCCATGTTAGTGGTAAATCATCGCCCTGGCTAAAATCATCTCTATCAAAACCGCCGAGAAGGCGAACACCGTTTTTGACAACAAAGGAGGCAGTGGTACTACCTTCAGTTATCCCTACTCCTTTATCCGGTGT
>JAHQVL010000047.1 GCA_019634345.1 Rhodothermaceae bacterium | reverse complement strand
CTTTTGCCGGCGCCTGATGTAGGGCTCGTAACCATCAGGTTTTGGATGCCCATGTCGTCTCTGCTGAACTGAAGCTTAATGAATAATCGCCTATATGCCTCTGAGATCGGAGACAGCGGTGCTAGTAAGGCAGCCAGAGCGGTGCTGACTTCTCGGCCCTCGAAGCTGACCTTGGACCGTTTGCCAAATTCTTTCTTGATGAATTGCTGCATGTCAGGAATAACACCCAGCATGTTGAGGTTGCTGTGGCTGAAGTCTTTTGGAGAATAGACTTTCGTGTCTAACTTTCGGCGGCCAACGGCAACACTTACTCCAAGCATCAAACCAAGCATAAGGCCCAGGATCATGTTGATCGCTTTTTGTGGCTTTTCTGGTTTTTCAGGCGGAATGGCTTCGCGCATGATCCGCGCAAATCCGGTGACTGATTGTTCAGCAATTTTGAGTTTCTCAAGTTGGCTGGAGTAATGCGTAAACATCTCTGCGGTCAATCGTTGATCTCGCTCAAGATTCTCAACCTCTTTAAAAATAAGAGGCGCGTTTTTAAGCCTGTTGTTGTATGCGCCGAGACGTTGTTGGAGGCTACCAATCTGCGCGCGCTTACCTGTGTTGTTGAGTTTTTCTTCTTGAAGCTTCTGATTTAACCTCCGTACATAATCGATGCTTGTACCATCACCGGCATTGCCCATCCCTTCAAGAATAAGCCTTGCCTTCCTTTCACCAAGTGCACTAATTTCAGAATTAAGACGAGCTATGGTTTGGCCGTAGTCTCGTAGTTGAGGATTTGCCCCAGGATTTGTGCGCAATTCTGGGTTTCGCCTATAAATTTGATCAACCAATTTCTCTAAATCGGCTCTCTCTTGCTGCTTCGTCTCAATCTTACTATCTAAGTCTTCGGAAAACGACTCAGAGAGGGAGGATTCAAGTCCTGTCATCTCACTTTCTAAAGACGCGAGGCTTGCATCACTCACGCTGAGTTCTACACGAGCGTTTTCTAGATTGGTCTGCATGTCCGCGATTTGTGCTACAAGATGGGATACCTGTTTATCAAGAGCCGTTGCACCTTCGCTATTTTTGTAGGAAGCAAGTTTGGACTCGATGTTTTCCAGTTCTATTTTCTTCTCGTCGTATTTATCTTCGTGGAAAAGGCGCTGCTTAGTAAGGTTCGCCTTCATTAAATTTTGCGTTTCACGAACGTACTCCGCTGCAAAAATGCCAGCGATTACAGCGGCTTCTTCTGCAGAGTTACTCACAGCTACAATTTCAATGGCGTCCGTGTTTTCGCTTGACGCAGAGATGCTCAAAATATCTTCTTGAAGCAAGTTGGCCAGTTCGCTGACAGAAGAAGCTTGAGTGAGAATGTTTAGTGGTTGACCCGAGACAGGAAGGCGTTGAAGTGCAATAAGGCTATCCACAGTCCGGTTAGCAATGTCTAACGACTGTGCCAGGAGTAGGAGTTGGCTTTCAATCGTTGTGTTTATCGGAGCAGATGAAATAACACCGTCTACAGAGAGCATCTTTGTGCTTTCAGAGGCCTCTGTATCCACCATCAAAATGGTGTTGGCTTCATACTCGGGTTCAGCAGTAAAGGTATAAAGGGCCACGGCCGACAAGACAAGGGCCGTTACGCCAAGGATGTACCATTTCCCGTGCCGAAGGATTTCCAGCGCTTCGTGTAATGATGTTTTCGCTTCACCGGTGGTGCGTGCGTTTGAAGGTCTAGAAAATCGAGGGTCAGGTGGACCTTGATAGGGAGTGGGGAGGTCCTGGTAGGAAGCCCGAGGTACTGGATAAGGTGAATTGGCCATGAACGTTGAGATTACGTAATGTTTTGGGTAGGTAAGCCTAAGATCTGCCAATGTCTCTTGTGAGTACATTAACAATCTGATGCAGAGCGGGGGATACGCAGATTAGATATATAATCGGCAGAAATTGGTATGCCTTAGATGATGCGTTGAATTGAAGCACGGAATAGGTCGTTCAACACACTTTTGCAACTATCATCATACACTATTTTTCTGCATAGGACTACATAAGGTTGTTGCGATTTCGTGTACAATGTTTTGCAAGTGTATGCCAGTGGGTAAAGTTGGTAGTTTCTTGCTCCATTGTGTCTCATTTCAACCCTTTATAGCTTCCAGTCATTCCCTTGTTTTAAGCCTGAATACAAAGAGATCGTAACATAAGGCCAAAAAATAATAAAATGCAGTAATTATGCAGTCCCATTCCCGATACCCTTGTTGTCTCAATTTACTAGAAGACGATCAATTCTACCTGGAAATGGAGTAGGATGGACAAAATAAAGCACTCTTCGCTGAATCTGATGCCACGTTTTTCTTCAAAGATAGTACCGGGCGTCTTACGGTAGAGCGGAAGGAAAACGATCCCATTACGGATCAGTCTCAATAAAACTACTTGACAAATACGATTTTATCCGTATATTATAGACGATAAAAATCGTATTTCAGTTAGCAACGAAGCATTTTCAGGCATGGCCATTCAAAAGCCGACACAATCGGAGTTAGATATTTTGAGTATTCTCTGGCAGAAAGGACCCCTCACGGTTCGGGACGTGCACGAGATTTATACCAGGAGAAAAAGCGAGGTGGGGTATACGACAGTCCTCAAGTTTATGCAGGTCATGCATGAGAAGGGGCTATTGAGCCGAGATACAACTTCGAGGGCGCACGTCTATGAAACGGCCGTGCCGGTGGAGGAGATGCAATCGTTGCTCGTTAAAGAAATGCTGGACGGCCCTTTTCTTGGGTCGGCTAAAAGCCTGGTACTACGCGCCCTTTCCACATCCCCGAGCACCCCTGAAGAATTGGACGAAATCAGGCAACTCATTGATCAATTGGCAAATCAAAAAGAAAAATGAACCTTGACGTGTTGTACCACCCGGTGATGGAAGCTCTGGGTGCTGCGCTAATGCATTCCTTGTGGCAGGGAGCCCTGGTTGCTGTAGGCTTGTATATCGCGCTTCGTATAGTTAATAATAGAGATTCTGGCACTCGTTACGCTTTGTGCTGTGCTGCCCTGGCATTACTCTTCTTGTTGCCCGTAAGCACTGGGATTCAAGTCTACCTGACGAATCAGGTCAAGCCTGCTCTTCCCGTTCAAGCACAATATCCTGCCCAGCATATCGACCCGCAGTTAATGGCTCCATTGAGTGAAATCGAACCGGTGACGGTGCCCATGGGCGTCGAAGATGCGTTTTCTGACGCGAATAGCGCACCCTTCGCATGGCGCCCGTTTTTGGTAGCCTTGTGGTTCATTGGGGTAACGGTTCTCTCTCTGCAGTGGACGAATAGCCTGTTGAGAGTGCACCGGTTAAAGCGAAGTGGGTTGGTTATTGAATCCGAAGCTATTCAGGCGTCTTTTGATGCGTTGCTAGATCGTATGGGGGTTGCTAAAAAGGTGCATTTATTAACAAGCGCCTATGTGGATCAGCCCATGGTGATGGGATGGGTGAAGCCGGTGGTATTGTTGCCTCTCAGCGTTGCGACGAATCTGCCTCCAGAACACGTGGAAGCTATCCTCGCTCATGAACTGGCGCATGTACGCCGGCACGACTACCTCGTTCTGGTTTTGCAGTCGGTGATGGAGGTGCTGTTTTTCTATCATCCGGCTGTCTGGTGGGTGTCCCGGCAGATGCGGATTGAACGGGAGTTCTGCTGTGATGACCTGGCGACAAAAGTACTCGGCAATGACCTGGTGTATGTAACGGCACTCGCCAACCTGGACCACAGGCGAGCAGGCAAGTTAGCCTTAGGTGCAAACGATGGCCGGCTGGTGGATCGAATCCGAAGGATTGTTAAAGGAAAGGGCAGATCGTCGAATCAACGAACGTCCTGGTTAGGTGTTGGATTACTGCTGGTTGGTTGCGGCCTCTTAGTATCTGCATGTATGGATTGGAGAAAGGCGGATCTGGACGGGACGCCGGAAGAGTTGTACGAGTCTGCAATGGAAAAGGTGAATGAGCATAATTATACCGCTGCATTACCTTACGCCGAAAAAGCAGCCGAACAGGGGCATATGTGTTCGATGCACGTGCTCAGTGAGATGTATGATGAACATAAAAGAGCATTTACTGAAATGGATGGGACTCGGTTTATACCGGTACAATGGGGATACAGGGATGAGGACGCGTCTATGCACTGGGCTAAGGCTTATATGGAGGAACTTCGTAAAAAAGCCGATGCTGGAGATAACATTGCGATGTTGTGGCTTTCGCTCGCATACAAAGATAACTTTCAATGGGGCCCTTTTTCTGATGTATTGGAAGAAAGCGACTCGTTAGCTAGCCATTGGATGCAACGAGCTGCTGAAGCGGGTAACCCGTATGCGTTGCGAAGAAAAGCTATCAAGTTGGTTGAGGAGCAGGATTATGAATCGGCCGGCAAACTGTTTGAAAAAGCAGCTGAATTAGGTGACCAGGCGGCTTACTTCTGGTGGAGCCATAACAACTCGTACGATCCTGTTAAATACTTCGAGATCTTAGACCTGGGTGTACAAAATCAAGCCAAAGGCATACATGAAATCATTCGGCAACGGGTGGCAGAATTGGATAAGCAGATAGCGCTTGGAAACGAGGTGTCCGTTCAGTGGAAAGAAATAGCAGATAGCTATCAGTTTGAAGAGCGCCTTGAAGCGTTTGAGGAAGTCCCTGTTACGATCCCCTGGCCAGAGTTTCAAACCAGGCCCTGCGGTTGGAATCGAAACTGGTATTATTACGATGGGGGGAAGAAAGAAGGATGGTTGAACAAGACGAGCGATTAACAATTTAGAACTATGTATTTCCAAATTATTTCTCACCCTGTCCTGGAAGCTATAGGTGCCGCGTTGTTGCATTCTCTCTGGCAAGGGGCGCTGGTCGCCGGGGGGCTTTTCCTGGCCTTAAGGTTGATTAAATCCACGAATGCGTCGGCTCGATATGCACTGAGCAGTGCTGCGCTGGTAGTGCTCTTTTTACTCCCCATCAGCACCGGAGTGCAAATCTATCTATCGAGCCAGTCTGATCCGTCGTTGTTTGAAGGCTCTGAAGGAATCACTCCTTACCAGGCTCTTCCTTTACCGGAAGCAGCACCTCTGAATAATGAAGCGATAGCGGCTCCGTCGACTGCTCAACGTTCCGCGGAG
>JAHQVL010000397.1 GCA_019634345.1 Rhodothermaceae bacterium | reverse complement strand
TCAGACTTATATCCGTAAGGCAAATTAGAGCGGCGCATGCGTACCGTACGTTCAACGTTCACTTCCACTCCGTTAACCTCATACGTGGCATGGGCCTTCAAGGACGGAGGGCTATGGGGGAGGAATACCGGCGCGTCGCCAGCCGTTGAATATTGGTTCTGAATGATAGAAGGCCGGTAAAAATACGGGCGGTCAGGACGTGCTGTAGCGTTGACGTGAACAGGGATCCTAAAACTCAACGCATCGACAACTTCTTTTGCCTTATTTAGGTCTATGGTTTTATCCAATTCGTCTGTACTAACCTTCAATGCAGATTGACCCACAAATTGAAGAGACGTTAGATATACAGGGACCTCTGCTCCTTTGCCAACCTCTACCTCTACGTTGAAAGATTGCCCATTTACCACGCCCTCCAAGGTAGGTAATGGCGCCCAAAAGCTCGCCACAACAGGAGCATCTTCGGGTATTGCAAGTGCTGAAAGCTGAATTCCCAAAGCCGTATTAATGGCTTCTTGGATTTGTTCAATCTTTATTTCGACTAAAAACGCCACCTCTTCATGTAAATCCATCTCGATAAGTGCTCTCGCGCCCTTAAGTGCATTTGTGAGGGCAGGTACGGATGAGGTCGGATGCTGAATGTCAAATTGTGCAATCGCTTCCTCGATGCTCGCTTGTAAAGAAGCCAACCCGCTGGCAATTTCATCCGATGCGTGTTCTCCAAAAAGGGAATACATGCCGGATATTGAGGTATCCATTCCCTCAAAAAACCCATTATCTACACCGCTTCTCTCTGTATTTAGCTGATTGTAGTATAGTATCGACCGTTGGAGTGATCGTCTTGTACGGCCACTCGTTTGGGATCGTTGTAGACTTAATCCGTAGTACCCATAATTATAGTATGTATCACCCAAAACTGGATCATACATCGATTGGTCAAATGCGACGTGATGGGGCTCCTGTTCGCGTACACCTCCTTGAAAAACTTTGAAAGGACTCCAGGGCCTTAACCCTTCGTTCGTGATTTGCTCCGGAAATCTATTGGGGTCCCCAGCAGCCTCAAAAGCCTCGGGTGTAATGCCGCCTGCGGCCTGGTGGTGCCCATGCCCATCCCTATTGGACCCATGGAAGCGTGAAATGACAACAAGAGGCCTATTGACGCGGATGATGCGCACCATGTCCTCCAAAACAGCTTCTCGGCCCCAGCTTTTGAGCGCCTCGTCAAGCGTTTTGGAATAGCCATAATCCGTCAACGTAGTGAAATACTGATCGTCCAGCCCGTAGTATTGCCCTGATACAAGCAGTTCTTCTGTTCTTACCAATCCAAGCGCGTCAAATAACTCAGACCCTGTTGCGTTAGCACCTGCCTCTCCTCTATTAATCGTGAGTAAAGCAGTTCGTACTCCCTGGCCTCGACTTAGCCCTGTTAAGAGACCTGCATGCTCATCATCCGGATGAGCCGTGGTATGCATAGCACTGGCAGTAGTGTTCAATTTTTTCAACTGAAACCAAAGGCCAGCGCTCCCTTTATCTGCATCTAATCCGTAAGGCCCTTGCTTATGTTCGATTGCAGTAAGTACTTGTGCCTGAGCAACAGGTGGGATTAATAGCAAGCACAAAAAGAACGTCAGGAGGGGATATCGCATAATACAATTAAAAACTGATTCATCTTCATAAAGCTACCCAGTTCATCCCATGATTACAAGCAACTAATCAAACAATGACGCACGCAAGAACAACTGAGATCGCAATCCTTCGTTCTGAGAGCGGATCGTTTGAAACACAAACGGACCTGGTTGCTGTAGAGCAGCCCCTCGAAATGTACATAGGTCAGCATGAAAAACCAGGAGAACACGAGCCCTTTGCCATTACTATGCGCACCCCTGGGCATGATCGTGAACTGATTGCCGGCCTGTTGCTCTCTGAAGGAATTGTTACCAGCCGGGATGATATCGAGCACATCCAAGATAGTCTGGTCACAAGAAACATGATGGGAATAGGAGATGCCGTAAAAGCCTGGCTTAAACCAGGAGTCGAATACAACCCGCAGTTGATAGAGCGAAATATGGTCACTACGTCAAGCTGTGGGTTTTGCGGTAGGATAACCATGCCCGAACCGCCATTTCACTCGGGTTCAGGTGAAAATGACTTCTTCATTCAACCTGATGTGTTGTACGCACTGCCCCATGCCTTGAAGCACGGACAGGTACTATTTAAACACACAGGGGCTATACATGCAGCAGCCCTTTTCGACAGAAAAGGGCTGCTGTTAGATCTGTTTGAGGATGTAGGCCGTCATAATGCCATGGACAAACTCGTAGGAAATGCCCTACTCCAAAACCAGTTACCGTTTTCTGAAAACATCTTATGCTTCAGCGGCAGAGTCAGTTATGAGCTTGTACAAAAGGCTGTAATGACTGGTGTACCTGTAGTTGCGTCTATCGGTGCTCCTTCTAGCCTTGCCATTGAAATGGCTAACCAGTATGGCATCACCTTGATCGGGTTTGTAAAAACCAATCGCTTCAACGTGTACACACACACCTAGTCAATTCAGAATACGAATTAGTTGCCACCAAGAGGGACGCGAACGCCGCCACTGAGCACAAATTGGTCAAACCCGCCAAGAACGAGTTTGCCTTCGCCGTAAAGCTTAACTCCACCAATGCTGTATTCGATACCAGCACCAGCGTTCAAGCCTAGTTCAGAGTCAGAAGCTGACTGTGTACCACCAAAGGGACCGAGATCAACATCCACAGAAACGGTAGCCAAGCTTAATCCAGCAAGCGCATATGCAATAAATGCATCCCCTTCATTGAAGATGTAATGTCCGTTAGCATTGATTTCGAACACGTTGATGTCGAACCCTACTGCATCTTCGCCAGGAAAGAAGAAGATGAGATCGAGCGCAAGGCGAATGCCTTGTTCTTCGAGAAGAAAATAGGTTCCTCCTGCTTGAATTCCTGCAGCTTCAATATCAGTACCGAAAGCAAGCCCACCTCCAACAGCAAGCTGGGCAGCGGCTTCATTTTGAACAGAAGTAATACCTAAAAGAAATAGTAGCGAAAAAGCCACTAAGTACGTTTTTTGTAAATGAGTAGTCATGCAACAAGGTTGTTTAGTGATGTGTTTTTCCCAAACATTCTGCGAAATATATTGAATTATTGCGGAGAGTAACCAATAAACAAGCAAATATGTTATGAATTTTTATACCTGAATATACCATATATATGGGTATACCCGTTATAAATTTGGCTCTCTGGGCAGTTGACAATACGCTCTTGGGAGCAAAAACAAATGAATTACTCGTGTTACGCATCTTTGTAGCATGCTGTGTAATATAATTGACCGTCTTTAACCGTCAGAAGCACTAATTTTTTAAAGAAGTCCATATTCGATCCGTGTGCCCACAACATAAATCTGTCAATTTTCAGATTACGACTACCGAATTCAACACCATACTAATGAATAAGACATCCTACTTAATTGTATTTTTGTTCGCAGTATTCTGGGTTTTCCCAGAACAGGCTGCATTCTCACAACAAGTTCCTGCTGCTGTAATTGCGGGAAATGTAGTTGATGATGAGACCGGGACGCCACTGGCCGGTGTACACGTTTTTATTGCCGAATCTATGATTGGTACTACTACCGATGGAGACGGTAATTACAGGCTCGATAGCGTACCTCTGGGGGCACATCGCCTGTATGTATCTATTATTGGCTTCGAACCTCAACCGCGAGACATTATTCTTCGAGAATCGCGCTCTTATACGTTTGATTTTCGTCTGAAGGAAGCCGTAACAGAATTGGGCGAAATCGTCGTTGAGGAAAAGGGCGACCGGCGATGGAAACGTCGTTTAGAACGGTTTACCCAGGCTTTTATTGGTGAAACACCTAATTCTGAACAGACGGTCATTAAAAACCCGGAAGTGCTAGACTTTGCTGATAAAGGAGGCACCCTGCTCGCATTTGCAAGTGAAATTTTAGAAATCGAAAATGAGGCTCTTGGATATCGGGTCCAGTATTTCCTCAAAGATTTTGCGGCAGAACCAACGCGTATCCGATACGACGGCGAGCCTCTGTTTGAAGAAATGACACCTGAAGGCCCAGAGCAAGCAGCTGAATGGGAAGAGAATCGAAGAAAAGCCTTCTATGGTTCGTTCAGGCACTTCATGCTTGCCGTACTCTCGGGCAGAGCGAAAGAGCACGGGTTTGAAACCTTTCAGCGGCCCAAGCCAGCGGGAGCAGCTGGGCAAGGTACATTTAATCAACAAGGAGCTCTTGGTGATACACGTGTTCCTTTTGATATCAATTCGTTGTTGCAGGACACGGACAATCCTAACGAAAAATTGCTCGAATTTGAGGGCGCAATTGAGCTAATTTTCAAAGGCGAACTGGAAAGCGAAGCGTATGCAAAATGGCGAAGATCGTATGGTGGTCCTGCCGGATTCCGTGGTGAACGATTCCAAAACTCTCTATTCTGGCAGGAAAACGGACCAACCCTTGTTGACTATAAAGGAGACATACTCAATCCTTACGGGGTAACGGTTTCAGGGCATCTTGCCTTTGAACGTATAGCCGACGACCTACCCAAAGAATACAGACCCTCGAGATAATCAAGCACCCGCTTTATAGAAGTCTCTACTAAGGCCCAGGTCCCAAATAAACCTGGGCCTTACGTACAACTAACAAGCATTCAATCGCGTATAGTATTGAACATTGATACATAAACGAATACTACGTCTATTCGTGCACTTTTTTCTGATCATAGCATTCTTGTTCTCTCTTCTTCCTTTAGAGCCCTTATTCGCCCAGATAAAATCAAATGGGCGCATTGAGGGCGTTGTGATGGATGCAGAAACGGGACAACCTGTTGTAGGCGCTCATGCATTTATTGGCTCTACAATGATAGGTACAGTCACGGATAGCGAGGGGCGATTTGAGCTAGACTTAATTCCACCTGGTACGCATTCACTCTGGTTGTCCATGATAGGATATACCCCAATGTCTGAGGAATTTACGGTGGGAGAAATCACATTGGCTGAACGTCCATTTTTTGAGCTGACGATGGAGCCTGCAGTTATCCAGGTTGGAGAGCTTACAGTAACCGCAAAACGAGACAGGCGCTGGAAAAGGAGGCTTAAGTCGTTTAATAAGATGTTTGTGGGTGAGACTCCTTTTTCTCAGGAAACGGAGATAACCAACTCTGAAATGCTCGATTTCGATTCAAATTGGCTAGGTGTATTTCAGGCGAATGCGGGTGAGCCTCTGTTAATTACCAATAATGCCCTTGGGTACCACGTAAAATACGTCTTGAAGGAGTTCAAACGTGAAGGCAGTACGCTTCGGTACGATGGAGATCCCTTGTTCGAAGAACTGGTCCCGGATACTGAAGAGCAAAAAGAACGCTGGAAGGAGAACAGGGTATTGGCATTCAATGGATCATTCCATCACTTCCTCCTCGCTCTGCTTGACGGAAGTACCAAAAAGGAAGGATTTGAAGTGATGCACGTCCCCAGTGTTGAAGACATTGCAAGCTCGAATCGACGTTTCGGTATTGATCCACTCACTCTAATTGTCCCTGGGACTGAATCCGGAGAAAAGCTACTTTCGTTTCGAGGTGTATTAGAAATCTCTTACCTGAATGAAAAAGAAGGCCACCACTATTTAAGATGGCGAGGCGAATCTCCTCACAAACGTCCCTCCTATCAAAAATCCTGGATCAGACTTACCAATGGCCCAACAGCAATCGATGCAAATGGCGAGGTTATCGACCCCTATGGTGTAACTGTTTACGGTTATTTTGCCTATGAGCGCATTGCAGATGAATTACCCAAGGAATACCGTCCAGACAGTACTCGTTTCACATCAGATCAATAGTCAATAACATCCTGAATATGCTCGATCTGCGTCTCACCGCGATTAAAGACTATTCCCACTACATCGAATCGACAGCAGACCTCTTCCAGCCCATTCATCATGATATACACTTCAGCGGCCCGCCGCATTCTTCCTATTTTCTCGGTTGTAACTGACTCAGAGGGGGCTCCATAGTCCAAGACACGCCGCGCTTTCACTTCGACGAATACAAGGACGTTGTTACCGCTATCAGCAGTTTCGTCCAGGCAGATAATATCTATTTCTCCTCTCCGACATCTGTAATTCCGGTGTACTATTTTATACCTCTTCTTCTCCAGATAGTCTGCCGCTATATCCTCCCCATGAGATCCTGTATGCTGCGATGGTGTTTTCCTCGCCTCCATCAAGCATCCTCATTACCGGTACTTTCTGATAACTGAAGAGCCATATTGATCAATTGCCGGGCCTCTTCCATGTTCTTTTCTTGAATGAAAGGGAATAAAGCCTCAAAAAATCCTTCAAACGTACTCAGCAATTCGATAAGATTATCAATTCGCTTGTAGTACTCCCGTTCTTTGCCACTAAGATTTGCCTCTGAAGATACATCCCTGGTGAGAATATCCAGGCATGCTTGAAGATGCTCTTCTATCGGTTTGATTTCCCTCTTTTGCCGCTCTTTGATGATGCGCGCCATAATCTTCCACACATCCTTCTCCCCTTCATAATAATCCTTACGAGAGCCGGGTATATGCACCTTGTGGGCGAGATCCCAATTGATCAGAGACCTGAGATTCATGTTTGCATTTCCCCTACTGATGCGGAGAATCTCCATTATCTCGTCCGTATCCAGAGGCTCTTCCGATACATAAAGAAGGGCGTGGATTTGCGCCATCGTTTTGTTGATTCCCCACCTAGAGGCCATCTCACCCCAGAAAAGAATGAACCTTGTCACCGATTCCCGATGAGTCTCACTGTATGTTGAGAGTTCACTTTCCTCTTCCATATACTTTTATGTATCCTTTTTTGGCGAGTTCAGCTGCTCTTCGTAACCACCTGACTTACCTCACCTGTTACAGACGGTGTCCCTTATTATCAGTTCCATAATCGGCGCATTATTTTCAATAAAAAATGAAAATAAAATCTGTTCCATTTGACCACGTTTATTTCGTAATAAACAGCTATCTTTGCGTGCTAAGCTCCAACACTGATCCACCGGAACCGTAAAACGTTTATTTTGAATAGAACCGTCACGCTGACTACTGACTTTGGGTTAAGAGACAGCTATACAGCAGCAATGAAGGGCGTTATGCTAAACGTCAACCCAACCCTCCAATTCGTAGACGTCACTCACCTCATTGGTCCACAAGACGTTATGGAGGCCGCTTTTGTTATCAAGAATATGGCTCCTTTTTTCCCCGCTGGAACGGTTCACCTTGCTGTGGTGGATCCGGGCGTCGGTACCTCAAGGCGCCCTGTTGCACTCAAACACAACGAGCAATGGTATGTAGGACCTGACAATGGGCTGTTTTCTCTTGTACTAAACAGCCAACCTCCAGACGAACTTGTGGTTCTTGACAAGCCTTCGTATTGGCGAACTCCTTCCCCGAGTGACACTTTTCATGGGCGAGACATTTTCTCTTCTGTTGCTGCCCACATTGCATCGGGAGTATCGTTAGACACCTTAGGTTCTCCGATCGAAACATTAAAACCTCTTCATTGGGCGCTTCCAATTGCCGATCAGCAGGGCGTCCAAGGCTGGGTTGTGCACGTAGACCATTTTGGCAATTGCATTACCAATATTTCAAAAAAACTCATTCATGATCAGTGCAACAGCCTCAGTGTTAAATGCTATGTAGGCTCGACAATTATTGCATCGATCAAGACAACGTACAACACGGTCCCAACAGGTGAACCCCTCTTGCTCTTCAATAGCCATGGTTTACTTGAGATTGCGATCAACACCGGGAACGCATCAGAGATGTTGAGCATTCGAAAAGGATCTCCCGTGAATATTGTGTTTACGGACGATTGCTAAGTTCATTTGCAATGAGTACTGTAAGAGAACGACGTCAGGATTTAAACAATAATTATGAGCTCTACTCCATCCGCTGGTTTTCCCGAGGACTTTACGAAGGACTTTTTAAAAAAAGTAATGCAATACAAAGATGCGCTTTTTTCGATGGCGCAAGTATTGACACTGGACCATGAAAAGTCTCTTCAACTGGTTGAAAAAACGGTATTAAGAGCACTTTCGAGCTCAGCTGTTAACCAAATTGAATTACATGACCGGCGATAC
>JAHQVL010000396.1 GCA_019634345.1 Rhodothermaceae bacterium | reverse complement strand
CGCAAGAGAAAATGAGGTATTTGGCTGGACTAGATAGCGAGAATAATCAATCATTTGTGTGTACCTGGATCAGACATCATTAATTCGGGAGAAATATACGCCCATATTATTGGAAACAAAAAAGCGATCACACCAACGCCTAGTGAACCAGAAAAAAAGTGTATATTCAAGGTAAGCTTACTCTCAATGCATGATACATTTTTTGCCAAACATCATCCGATTTACTAGTTCTCATAAAACCTGGGCTATTCCGGTGGTATTGTTTGTGATGGTTGCGATCTATTTTCTCTGGCCGACCTCTGCTGTCAATCCGTCTGAATCTATATCAAGTACTAAAGTCCTTGACCGAGATGGACGTTTACTTAGAGAGATCAGGCCTGAAGGACGTGGAATATGGGTGTCCCTGGACAAAGTTCAGCCCTTCGCGACCCAGGCTCTTATTGCCACTGAGGACCGTAATTTCTATGCGCACCGCGGCGTTGATCCCAAGGGAATTGCCAGGGCTATTAGGGATAATATCAAAGCCCGAAGAATCATCAGTGGAGCTTCTACCCTTTCCATGCAAGTCGCGCGAATGCGCCTGGGATACTCTTCCAGATCTATAGTTCATAAACTACATGAGGTGGCACTTGCTACGAGGATAGAAATACATAACTCAAAGCAAGATGTCTTAAACGCGTGGTTGAACCAGGCCTATTTCGGAAATCAGGTCTATGGAATCGAGTCTGCATCACAGTTTTACTTTGGAAAAACAGCCCTGGATCTTACCGCCTCAGAAGCTGCTTATCTCATTGGTTTGCCTCAGAACCCAATCGGCTACAACCCCCATCGGTATCCAGAAACTGCCTTAAAACGATATAGCCGTGTTCTAGAGGCACTGGTTGAAACGTCGCACATATCAGCTAAAACCCATGAACGATTGCTCCAGGCAAATGTGCAAATTTTGCCTAAGGAAGAGGTCTTTCGAGCACCTCATTTTGTAGAATGGCTTAAAGCACAACAGGATAACGCACTACTTCAACAGCCCCTACTAAAAACGTCCCTGGATGTTACGCTGCAAACGGAGATAGAGGCCCTTGCCCGAGGTCATCTTGATCGTTTAAATAGTGAATATATCACAAATGCGGCCGCGGTAGTTGTTGACAACATAAATGGAGAGATCCTGGCCTATATGGGCAGTATTGATTATTGGAATGAACGTATCGAGGGTCAAAATGATGGCGTCAGAATGCTGCGGCAACCAGGAAGCACACTTAAGCCGTTCACCTACGCGCTTGCCCTTGAATCGAAAGCGTACACCCCAGCATCGGTCCTGCCCGACGTAGAAGTGCAAATACCTGAAGCAGGAGGTGCTTTTGCACCCAAGAATTATGATAAAACCTATCACGGACCTGTTCCCTTAAGAGAGGCACTGGCTAACAGCTACAATGTACCCGCCGTCCGGCTTGCTCGCGATTTGGGCGTCCCCTTACTCCTGGATAAGCTTCATGAGGCAGGGTTCTCTTCCCTTACCAGGACCCCTGATCATTATGGCGTGGGCCTCACACTGGGTAATGGAGAAGTCCAACTCCTCGAGCTTGTTCGTGCGTATGCGACGTTGGCCAGGCAAGGATACCCTCTTGAACTTACACCTTTCCCTCGCTCGTCTAGTCAATCTCAACACGAGACGCCGATACTTTCCCCTGATGTCGCGTATTTGATTACCGATATTTTATCTGACCCTGAAGCACGTGAAGCTGCATTCGGACGGTCAGGCCCCCTTGAGTTACCATTCCCAACGGCTGTTAAAACGGGGACGTCTAAAGATTACCGCGACAACTGGGCAGTTGGTTATACTCCCAAATACACCGTAGCGGTTTGGGTGGGTAATTTCGATGGCTCTCCGATGCAGAAGGTAAGTGGCGTATCCGGAGCCGGCCCTCTATTCAAGTCAATCATGCTCTATCTTGGCGACTCTGGCCATTTCGAAGACGCTCAAGATATTGAAATAGCGGTAATCTGCCCTTTGAGTGGACAAAAACCAACATCCGTGTGTCTTCTGAGAAAAAAAGAATTGTTTATTCCTGGCACTGTGCCGCGGGATTCTTGCGGCGTCCACAAAGAAGTATTGATCGATTCTAGATCGAATCTATTAGCTACACCCTCTACGCCTTCATCGTTCGTGAGACCTACCCTTTTCACTGCTCTTCCGGCTATCTACCATCCTTGGATGCGTGAAAAAGAAATGGCCTTCCCTCCTACGGAGTATTCCAGTGAGCAAGATTTGGTCGTACATGAAAGTGCGCAAGCAAGACACGATACAGAAAGCGCGTTACACATCGCCTATCCTGTATCAGGAATGATCTTTCAATTGGATCCAATACTGAGATCAGAATATCAAAAGATTCGACTTGAAGGTATTGTCCCTGATGGAGTCCATGAGATATCCTGGTGGATCAATGAAACACGTTGGGACGCCAATACGGCCACCACAATGTGGCCTCTCGAAGAGGGCATTCACACAATTGAACTGCGCAGAGAAGGCTTTAGCAGGGGGGCTTCCGTTCAAATTCAGGTTGTGAACTAGGAGTAATTACTTTCTGCCTTTCAATTTAAAGGCTAAAACAGCACCCTCTTTCTCGGGATGACTGGTAATCAAGTTCTCATGGATACGAGTCGACTTGAGTTTGCTTTCGAGTTTCTCTATTACGCGATCGAGGGACTTAAGAAGGTCACGTTGGATAGGTGCATTCATGAGTGTAATATCGTTTTGATCAGCGTTTGCAGGTTATCTATACACTAGACAAACGCCGTGCCAACAATTTGATCAAATATTTGACACCTTCTTGGGATCAGAAGCATTACATTATGTAATCGATATGCACTACGACGTAATGGTCAATATCTTAATGAAAAATATAGTTTTATTGGTTTGCCTGCTGTTTTTGGTGTCCTGCAATTCCAATCAGCCAGACCAGCAGACCAGCATCGAAGTGGAAACTATTTCCATCTCTGCTCCTCAATCAGCCGTATCATTTACGCCCTCGCTCGAGGGCCCTTTGCGCGTTCTTAGCGTTTCTCCAACTGGTGTTCTTCAAACGATTGAACCCAATTTTGTGTTAGCTGTTACCTTCAGTGCTCCGATGACGCCGTTGGGTGAAACGGCTGTAATCCCTCTCGATCAAATCACCCTACAGCCTTCTACGCCGGGCACCATGAGATGGGAAGGTACGCAAACCCTCGTGTTTCAACCCGACGCCCCCCTTCTAAGCTCAACACAGTATACAGCAACACTTGCCCCTGGGCTGCAGTCTGCTGATGGAAAAGTGCTTGAAGAGCCTTATGTATGGACGTTCGAGATGCCTCGGCCTCGCTTGGTCTCCTCTTCCCCATCAAGCAATGCGTTATATGCCGAACCTCATTCTACTGTCCGCCTTAACTATAACATCCCCCTGGACACCACTCAGCTTGGCTCCTACTTTTCTTTGTACGAAGAGCCCAGCCGCCTGGAAATCCCCTTTACGCTTCATACTCCAAGCCCAGATACGGTACTTTTAGATCCTATTCAAGAACTAACAAAAGGTAGTCTGTACCGCGTTCAGATCCGGCCCGGTGTACCGCCAGCAACAGGACGCTTAGGCACTGTTGAAAATGCCAGCTTTACGTTTCGGGTCCATCCAGAACTTCGATTTGAAAGTATATATCAAGGAAGTGACTGGGGGTATTCGGCTTCAGAGCTGGATCCCGCCCGGGGAATTGGATTTAACTTCAGCACTCAGGTTCGGTACAAGGACCTTGTAAACGCACTGCGCTTCACACCTGAAGTAAAGATGCCCGCTGATGCTGAAAACAACAACTGGTACATCAATGAACACATTAACTTAAACATTCAATTTCAGCCAGAAACGGCGTACTCCTTCCGGATTGACAGCCTTTATGATATCCACGGACAGCTCTTAACTCGATCCCAAGGGTCTTTTCGCACAAAAGCCTTTCGTCCTTCCTTAAATATCCCTACCGGACTCGTTGTTGTAGAGGCTGAAGAGCAACCCTACCTCCCCATGAGCGTCACCAACTGGCAGTCGGCAAAAGTAGGTATGGAACGGCTGGAAGCACCGGATATCATCCCCCATCTTTTTGCTTATGACAGTTATTACAGAGATATGCTTAACCTTCCTCAAGGGCAGGCGCAGCCGGCTGTTCCAGCAGCACAGACTATCCCGCTTGATGTCGAACGGAATGTGCCGGCCATAAAACCCTTCGACTTAGGTTCTGCCCTCCTTGATAGTACCAAAACCGGGGTGGTTGGTGTTCATGTAGTAGGGCCTAACACGTTAAAAAGCCTTGCCCAGGTCACTCGCATGGGCATATCAGCAAAATTCAGCCCCTACCAGAATGTGTTTTTAGTAACAGACCTTAAAACAGCCGCCCCAGTTGCCCGTGCATCAGTAACAGTACGTGGTCCCAATAACCAGGTTTACTGGACGGGAACGACGAACGCTGAAGGTATTGCGGAATCACCAGGATGGTATGCTCTAGGCATGGAACCCTTGAACACCTGGAGTGAGCCAAATCAGTTCGTTTTCGTAGAAAAAGGAGGTGACCTTGCATTCACCAGTAGTATGCAGCGCAACGGTTTACAGCCATACCGTTTCGGCCTTACCTACGACTATTACGCCCACGATTATGAAGACTATGATTTTTGGACAGGCGGGTATTACTCAGGGCCCATTGTCTATAAGGGCCTCGTATTCTCAGATCGGGGATTATATAAAGCGGGCGAGACCGTCCTCCTTAAAGGCATGGTTAGAGAAAAGACCGACGGAGAATGGGTAGCTCATACGGATAGCATCAACATCTCTATATACAGCCCAGACGGTGAAGAAGTATATAAAAATACGGTCTTGCCGTCTCCTATGGGGACCTTTGATTTTACATGGATTAGCACTACAGGAGCCTCATTGGGTAACTATGATGTCTCTTTGTCTCAAAATGACGAATACGAATCCTATATAACCAGCGGCACCTTTAGAATGGATGCGTTTAGAAGAGCGACGTTTGCTGTCGATGTAAATGCATCTTCTCCCCATTACATCGCCGGTGATTTCTTTGAGGGCACTGCTTCAGGGCACTATTTATTTGGGGCGGCGATGCAGAATCAACCTGTACGGTTTTCAATCACCCAATCGCCCACCCGATATGCACCACCTGGATATGAAGGCTACCAGTTTACGTCTGCAAACTATTGGGATTGGTATGGTGGACAAAGTATGGTTGCAAGCGGAGACTCACTGCTCGATATAGAGGGCCTGTTTTCAGTTAAAAGGCAGCTACCCGGACTCCAGGGCCAGGTGGCAAAGGTAACCTTTCGGGCAACCGTCACAGACCCCTCTCGCCAAGAAAGTTCAAGCACCACCGAAGCTATTGTGCATCCTGGGCTCTTTTACATAGGTCTCAAACCAGCCACCCGGTTTGTGTCTTTACAAGAGTCGAAGTCTAATTCAGTCGATATAATCACGGTAGATCCAGCCGGCTTCCCAGTCGCTGTAAACGCTATCAAACTCAGCCTGATCAAAGAAAGCTGGAATAGTGTCCGGGAAGTGGGAACGGATGGACGAACACGCTGGCGATCGGAACGAATCGAAGAAGAAGTACTTACTGAAACGATTCAAACAGAGGCAGGGAGTGCTCGGCGAGTAACGCTACCTCTTTCAGATGGTGGGAGTTACATCTTCAGAGCCGAAGCAAAAGATGTTCGAGGCAATACCATGAAGTCTGGGACTCGATTTTATGTTACAGGAAGCGGATACGTCGCATGGCAGCGAAACGACGATGACCGCATCGAACTTATACCAGAAAAAACCACCTTCAAACCGGGTGAAACAGCGCGCATTATGGTGCAGTCTCCCTTTGAAGAAGCGACTGCATTGATTACGGTAGAACGAGAAGGCATCCTATCAAGCAGTGTTACAACGTTAGTCGGCAGTGCACCTCAGATCGAGATCCCTCTAGGCGAAGAGCACATGCCCAATGTTTATGTTAGCGTCATGCTGCTTCAAGGCCGCAGTGCACCACCCGATGGTGGAAACGATCCCGGGGCACCTACCTTCAAAATGGGCTACATCCCCTTGAAAGTGGATCCGGATACTCGCCACCTTGCAGTCGAAATCATCCCGGATGCAGAGACGTACCGCCCGGGCGATGAGGTCACCGTTGATCTCAGGCTGGTCAACAGACAAGGACAAGGGGTTGCCGGAGAAATTGCGTTCAGTGCGGCAGATGCCGGGGTCTTAAACCTGATCAATTATGTATTGCCTGATCCTTTTGACACCTTTTATGGGTCCAGATATCTTGGAGTCAAAACCAGCCAGTCCCTGGCCAGCCTCATAAAGCAACGTAATTACGGGCAGAAAGAGCAGGATGAAGGAGGCGGCGGTGGAGCAGATGCGAATGGGGATGTCCGTAAGGATTTCCGACCTTCTGCTTATTGGAATCCGTCCATTCAAACCGATCAGCGCGGCCGTGCGCAAGTAACATTCACCCTTCCTGAATCCATCACCACATTCCGATTCATGGCCTCTGCGTTTACAGAAGGCAATCTTTATGGAAATGGTCAGGAGGATGTGATTGTGACCCAACCCCTCATTATGAAACCGGCTCTCCCCCGTTTTGCTCGCCTGGGTGATACGTTTGAAGCGGGCGTGTTGTTAACCAATACGACCGGCGACGAAGGAACAGCCACTATAGCAGCCACGGCAGCATCGATAGAGCTCTCGGGATCGGACTCCAAGTCCATAGCCATTGCAAATGGAGCCACGAAAGAAGTCCGATTTAATTGGAATACAACGCAGGCATCTGATGCGACGTTCACCTTCAATGCCCAGTTAGACCGAGAGTCAGACGCGTTCGAACTGAGCGTACCTATCGTGCTTCCTACTATAAAAGCGACACAGGCAACATTTGCTTCAACAGCTGACCAGGCTACTGAAGCCTTCAGATTGCCGGGTAATATCGTTCCCAGTCTCGGTAATTTTCAGGCCCAAGTCTCCAGTACAGCGCTGGTCGGCCTCGATGGAGCTGCCGAGTACCTGTTTACATATCCTTATGGATGTTTAGAGCAACGTACGTCCCGTATTCGTCCTCTCTTCTTGGGTGAGGATTTACTTTCGATGTTTGATATAGAGGTTCTTGGAGGCGATAGAGAAAAAGCAATAGATGCGTGGTTTAATGAACTCAGAGAATTTTGGCAATACCAGGGGTTTTCTCTCTGGCCGGGACGAAGCGGCCGTGTAAATCATTATGTATCTGCATACGTCATTCTGGCTCTTGCTGAAGCGCGGGATGCCGGTTACCAGATTCCTCAGCAACTCACGAATGATGCATTAAACGGCCTGGAAGAGTATGTACGAAACTCTGGCAATAAGCCCGACTATTTCCAACAGCGCACGTGGAACGATACAAGAGCACTAATGCTTTTTGCTCTTGCCAGGCACAACCGCTTTCTAGACCAGGAGATCTTTGCGCTGACGAGCAGCGCGCTCGACAACGCTTCTCAGATAGGAATTGATGCGCAAAGCTATCTGCTTCGAACGCTTCTATTGAGGAGCAACCAATCTTCAGAGCAGGCTACCCAACGCCTCGTTCAAAACATTGCACAACGCCTCCGTGTCGAGAGCACAACGGCGTATCTCACTGCGTCCCAAGATGCAGATGCCCGTTGGATTTTTGCCAGCGACACCCGTTCAACGGCATTCGGATTAGCTGCTCTCATTCAAAGCGATCCTCCCGAAGAATACAGGCGGTTTATAGACATGATGGTTCGATATCTCATTCAAACCCGCCAGGTTGGGCATTGGGCCTCCACGCAAGAAAACGCCGCGGTTATCGAAGCTCTTTCGTTGTTCAGGGAAAAATATGAGGTTGAAGAACCCCAATTTTCGGCAGAAATCACGGTTGCAGGTCAATCCATATTAAATGAAACGTTCTCAGGCAGAACCCTTGATGTTAAAGAAAGCCAGGTGTCTTTAACCGGGCTTCCTCTATCAGAGACTTTACCTATAAATATCTCAAAATCAGGAACGGGCCAGTTGTACTATACCGTCCGATTAGAGTCGTATTCCTCAGACCCTGTACCTTCCCTATCACAAGGACTTAGTGTATTTAGAACCATTGAGCGAGTGAATGAAACCGGAACTGTAATTGGCTCCGTCTCTCCAGATGCCCAGGGTGTTCGAACACTGAATGCCGGCGATATGGTGCGAGTCACAGTACGCCTCACCAGCCCTGCTGATCGAAACTACGTCGTTGTGAACGACCCACTCCCTGCCGGATTGGAAACCATCAATGCCGCCTTTGCCACATCCGATCAATCGCTCTTGCAAGGCACTGGACAAACCCGATGGTGGGGTTCATTCAACCATACCGAAAAACAGGACGACAAAGTCCTCCTCTTCGCCGATTACCTGACGCGTGGAGAACATACCTATACGTACATCGCCCGCGCAACAACCCCTGGCACGTTCGTTCACCCCCCCGTCCAGTCTGAACTGATGTATCAACCCGAAATCAACGGCCGAACCGCCTCAGGAAAACTCGTGGTTCAAGCTGAGTCGCAAGAATTATCTATGAGATAGAGTCCGGGCTCTAATAATACGGATGCCAACGCCCATAACGCCGGCCATAGTGCCGGGTATATCCCTGGTCCGCATTGCGTGCATAGTCAGCAGCACCTAGCGCCAACAGAACGCGACCCGGAGCCTCTGGAGTATCAAGGACCCCTTTCACATTCCCAAGTGAGCGTCCTGTATCCGAGAAGAAGTATACCCCAGGAGAAGTTGCTTCAATCTTTAGTCGTTTTTTTAAGTGGCGGACAAACTCGTCTCCTTCCTCTGCATCCGCGTTGATGGCCACAACAACCCCAAGCGCTTGCGTATAATGATTAACAAGCTCATTGTCCCAAATCGTATCATACGCACTTAGCCCCCCTCCTTCTTCACTGTAGAGATACACGATGGCAATCTTCTCAGCATCGCGTGCTGCATCCAATCCCTCTTTTAAAGAAGAGTATTCAAATGTCAGATCCTGGGACATTGCCGGTTGCACAGCCAAAGCTAGCGCCAGCAACATAGCATAAAGAAATTTTCTCATGGTAGGCCCTCATGAAAGTCTAGCGGGGTTGCACGTCCTAAATTAGCGAATTCTGGGCCAAGTGTGTATTTGGTCAATTAAGCAAATAATTTACACTTCATTCGATTTAGAAGACCTTTTTCGTGCACACTGAGCCGTCTATTTTCATAGTCAGCTTAAGCCTTTTCATACCCCAGAAATGAGGCGACCAGGGATACCCCCCCTTCCTCCAAGGTTAAAGTATAGAACCCACATCACAACGTACAACTTTCCGTGGGTAATCGTTAGTACATTCACCTTTTACATACAGTTCAGTATATTCAACCTACCCCTAAATCAGTGTGCTCTCTCCCATCAACAAACGGCTTAAGTTACTCTATGCCCCTACTAGCATCCGCCATCAGGCTCTTTGGATTCCTCGTTCTCATTCTTGTCGTATTCTCCTGCGATAGCTCGGCCCAAGAATCGGATCCTGAGCCGGACCCCGACCAGCTTACTATTCAAGATGTACCAGGGCTGAAAACAGTAGCCCCCTACCCCATTGGTGTCGCGATGCAGTCTTCCCGCCTCGGCTCGGCAGCACACGGATCTGTTATGGACCATACCTTCAACAGCCTTACCGCAGAGTGGGAAATGAAGATGAACCCCATCTTCTCCGGACCCAATAGTTACAACTGGACCGGTGCAGATGCGTTAGTCAACTATGCTGAATTGAATGGCATGCAGGTCCACGGCCATGCCTTAGTCTGGCATAACGCCACCCCGACGTGGCTCGAAAACTTCTCAGGAGATGACGAGGCCTTCGAGCAACTCATCGAAGACTATATTACCGACGTCGTAACCCGCTATAAGGGCCGTGTTATTAGCTGGGATGTGGTCAATGAGGTGTTTGAAGATAACACCGGACGATTGCGAGACTCCGTATTTCGGACCCGTATGGGTGACGATTTTGTAGCACGCCTCTTCGAATACGCACGAGCTGCCGACCCGGACGCCCTGCTGTTTTACAACGACTACGGCACAATATGGGACAGACCAAAACGAGCAGCCATGTTTGCCATGATTGACGACCTGATAGTTCGAGGAATTCCTATTGATGGGGTTGGCCTCCAGGTGCACATCACCTATGAATTCCCCTCCATCAGTGAGATAGAAACCACGATGCAAGGGATCGTCGAACGGGGCCTCAAACTTCATCTTTCAGAACTGGATATCCGAGTCAATCCCCAGGGCGACCTCACCGAGCTCACCCCAATCCGAAGCGAAGCTCAAAAAGAACGCGTAAAAGCCCTGGTTCAGGCCTTCAACGCCCTGCCCGAAGAAAACCGGTTTGCCATCACTACGTGGGGGCTAAGAGACCCGGAGAGCTGGCTCATCGACTTCTGGGGCAACCCCGAATGGCCCCTCCTCTTCGACGCTTCATTTCATCCCAAGCCTGCCTACGTTGGGTTCCTGGAGGCGCTCCAGGAGAGCCAGTAAGACAAGATCCTGAACAAGCACCCCCATCTCGTATG
>JAHQVL010000046.1 GCA_019634345.1 Rhodothermaceae bacterium | reverse complement strand
CTTATTCACTCTTTTCAGTACGACATTGCATTCGCTGAAAGAGGGGATGAGGAGTATGAGGTACGATTCAATATTGGTCAGCTGCCTCTTTGGTTTATAGAAGGAACTGCCGAGTATCTGTCGGTAGGGCGCCAGGATGCACACACTGCTATGTGGCTTCGTGATGCGGCTTTACGGGATGATCTTCCAACAATGGAGGACCTTACTCGAAAACCGTATGAGTACTTCCCATACCGTTATGGCCAGGCATACATGGCCTACATTGGAGGCAAGTATGGCGATAAAGCCGTATCGGATTTATACAAGTTAGCGGGTAAGGTGGGGTTAGACACCGCCATAGTACATACGTTAAATATAAAAAGTGACTCCCTATCTCTTGAGTGGCAGCAAGCCGTTAAAGATGCCTATTTGCCGCTCGTTGCCGATCGAACACCAGGTAGTGAGGCCGGGCAGAGTATTATATCCAAAGACAGCAAGGGGGGGAATATAAATATAGCACCCTCTGTGAGTCCTGATGGGCGATATATCGCTTTCCTTTCCGAAAGAGACCTGTTTTCAATCAACTTGTTTATCGCTGATGCAGAAACGGGCAAAATCGTTCAGCGGCTCAAAAAAGAAACGGCTGATTCGCACTTTGACGCGATGCGATTTATTAGCTCGGCCGGCACCTGGTCACCAGACGGGAAGCAATTTGCATTTATTACGTTTGCCGACGGTGATAATGAAATAGTGATTTGGGACATTGATTCGAATGGGATTAATCGCAGGATAAAAGTAGGGGATGTTGGAGCGCTAATGAACCTATCCTGGTCTCCCGATGGACAAGCGCTGGCCATTTCAGGCATGAAAGGAGGAATCAGTGACTTGTATGTGCTTGATCTCGAGTCAAACGAAGTGCGGCAATTAACAGACGACAGATATGCTGACCTCCAACCCGTATGGGCTCCTAATAGCCGCTCTATTGCCTTTGTGACAGACAGAGGGGTTGGTGGCACAGACTTCGAAACCTTGTCTTACGGTACCCTTCGGCTTGCCACAATAGATGTCGATGACGCATCGGTTAATGTACTTCAACCGCTTGGTGATGTACTGCATCACAATCCTCAGTTCTCACCTGATGGAAGAAGCCTTTACTTTATTTCTGATTACGAAGGATTCAAGGACATCTATCGATTGGATCTGAAGAGCAACGAGGTGATGCGAATCACGCACGTTCAAACGGGTGTAAGTGGTATTACGGCGACCGCGCCCGCCATGTCGATTGCGTCCCAAAGTGGTAGAATGGCATTCTCGGTGTTCAGTGACAATGAATACGCGATCTACACCCTTGAACCCAATGCCATTCAACATACATCAATTGCTCAGACGGTTCAGAGAGCTGACGCTTCTGATAAAGTCTATCAGGATTTATTGGCGAGCGCAATTGATGAGTCTTTGAATACCTCTAACCAGTCAACGGAGCATTCATCGGCAGGTATTCTTCCTCCGTACAAAGACGTCGACGAAGGAATTGTAGGGTCCTATTTGAGTGATGCGACCCTTGGTTTGCCGGATAATCCGGACTACGATATCAAAGAATATGATTCAAAACTCAAATTGGATTACGTTGCTCCTCCAACGATAGGGGTTTCCGTCGGAGGGCCCTTCGGGAGCGGGCTTGGCGGTAGCATTGGTTTTTACTTCAGTGATATGCTGGGTAATCATAATCTGACCGTGTCTGCACGTGCAAATGGGACCTTCAAAGATCTTGGAGGCCAGGTAACCTACCTGAACCAAAAACATCGCCTTAACTATGGGTTTTATGGTGCACACATACCGGTTATTTACGGATTTGGGTCGAGCTTTGGTACATTGAATGACCAAACAGTGATAAACCAGGTATTCCAGCGCCTCTACATTGATCAAGTGGGTTCTTACGCTGCTTATCCTCTGAGTACAACACGCAGGATTGAGACATCTGCTGGGTTTGTAAGGTATGGCTTTGATAGTGATGTGCAAACATTTACACTCGCTGGCAGCCGGATAAGGGGAGGGAGCGACATCAATATCGCGAATCCAGACCCATTGTATCTCGGGCAGGTTGCTGCAGCGTTTGTAAAGGATAATTCCAATTTTGGATTTACTTCTCCTCTCAGTGGGTCTCGCCAGCGATTACAAGTCGGGACAAGTTTTGGGACCGAGCAGTTTGTAACTCTTTCTCTAGACGCAAGAAAGTATTTCTTTGCCAAGCCGTTTACTTTTGCGGTCCGTGGGCTGCACATAGGAAACTATGGCGCTTCTGAAGAAGATGTCTTTAGTAGAGAGTATCTCGGTTCTCCCTATTATCAGGGATTCTTGAGAGGATACAACTTGAATAACTTTGGGTTGAACGAATGTTCTTCAGCCGATTGTCCTGAAGCCAATCGTCTATCAGGAACGCGCATCGCTATGGCAAGCGCTGAAGTACGCTTTCCTTTATTCGGGAATGAGTCTCTCGGCCTGATTAACTTCTCTTACCTGCCAACAGAAATCGCACTCTTTACGGACGTAGGGCTCGCCTGGACAAATAATGAAAGTCCTGACCTTGTATTCGATAGAGATGCTCCTGGCCGCGTGCCGCTTGTTAGTGCTGGGGTGTCCTCTCGGTTTAATTTATTCGGTTCTCTCGTCTTTGAGGTGTATTACGCATATCCTTTCCAAAGGCCTGAGAAAGGTGGGCATTGGGGTATTCAATTCTTACCTGGTTGGTAATGAAACAGGGGTACAGGAGCGCTACAACATGCTTCTGTACCCTTGTTTTGTTGTGCTGTACTTCATAAAGGACAGCAAATTCTATTATACAGAGGTTTCCTTATCTAAACAATGGCTTATTAGCCCGGAATGCCATATGGCATGATTTGGGTACTGGTTCATATTTGTACGCAACAACCCATAACTAAAATTAAAATGATTGGGTCGCGATTAATATGAAATCTAAAACAGTATCCACAGTGGTGTTAGGGCTTGGGCTCTTTCTTTGGATATCATTGTTTGTAGCAGGGTCAGTAGTTCCTTCGGATGAGTTGATGAAGCTTATTCGTGCGGATGATATTACTTTGCTTACTCGTGCGGGAGGGCTTGTAGGCTTTGTGTTCACCTGGACCTGGAGTAATATCTTTTGGCTGTGTTGTATTTCTTCTGTACTGGGCGAATATGGCCGGGAAGCCATGAGTCCAAGAGGGAAAACCAACCCACAGGCTGCACTGATACGTGGCTTTTTTATCTTTCTAGCATTGGCAACAGGTCAACTCGTTATTGTTGGTACAATCTCATTGCCCCCCTCATTACTAGAAGGAGCGGTGACGCCTGAGGATCCTAGTGTAGTAAGCGCTGGCCAGTACTTCAGGATTGCCACATTTTGTTCATTCCTTTCTTTCTTTGTCGGGTTCAGTCCTAAGATATTTACATCATTACTCAAAAGGGTTGAGAACATGGCAAGCAGCGAAAATCAGATGCATCATTCATAATGGTTTTCATTTTCTAAGAGCTGTATTGTATGTTAGGGGCTTTTCGTGCTTAGATAACTCATTGTAAGCAAATAAGGCCTCATGACTTTGCCCCGAATTGTAGTGCTCTTTGCGTTCTTTATGAACGGCAGTCTCTTTGCGACCTGGTTATCTCGGATTCCGGATATTCAGGAGCGTTTGGGGATGAGCGAGGGCGTGCTGGGTACAATCCTGATGGGCATGTCTATCGGTGTACTCACTGCACTTTCTGTATCAGGTAGCCTGATAGCACGGTACGGGAGCAAAAAGATATCTGCAGTCAGTGCACTTGGAATGTGTATCAGCGTTCCTGCAATTGCATGGATGCCAGAGCCTATATATTTGTTCGGCTGCCTCTTTGTGTTCGGTGCTTGCATGAGCAGCATGGATGTAGCCATGAATGCGCAGGCCGTTCGCGTTGAGCAACGGGCTAACCGACCAATGATGTCTTCATTTCATGCCTCCTTCAGTGTAGGCGGATTGATTGGTGCATTGGTTGGATCTTGGATGGAACGCGCTGATGTACAGGCAACATCCCATTTTTTGTATGCTGCAATCGCTTGTTGTCTTGGTATTTTTTTATTCAAATGGCTATTAGAAGATGAGCAATCTACGTCGTCTGATGGCCCGATCTTTCAAATACCGCATCCTTCCTTGTGGCCATTAGGCGCTCTTGCTTTTTGTACAGCACTAGGTGAAGGAGCAATGGCAGATTGGAGTGCGGTGTATCTTAAGACGACCATTGGTACTGATGCATCAATTGCCGCACTTGGTTTTGCTGCCTTTTCTCTAACGATGACGGGCGGGCGCCTGGTGGGCGACTCATTGACTAAGACCTTTCGGCCGGTTGATATTATTCGATTGGGAGGCATCTTGGCCACAGCAGGACTCATTGCTTCTATAGTCACCTCGAATTATATCGTTGTGCTCATCGGGTTTGGGTGCGTAGGGTTTGGGCTAGCCAATGCCATGCCCTTGGCTTTTAGCGCTGCTGGTCGGCAGCCAGGAATTGCTTCGGGTGTTGGGATAGCGAGTGTTGCAAGTATTGGCTATGCGGGGTTTTTGGCGGGACCTCCCTTCATTGGATTACTAGCTGAACAAACTTCGCTAAGGCTTTCTTTATTTCTTATCGCGATTCTTGTGGCTACGTTGATATTCACCGCAAATGCTGTAAAAATAAAAACGGCCGAGTAACCAGGAGGTACTCAGCCGTTTCACCTAAATACATTTTTTATCTATCTAGTTGGATACCAGATTAAACGGCCATCCATCCCTACGTATCCCCAGGTTGTCAAGCGGTTGTTTTCATTGTTAGGATCTAACTTCTCAACAATGACCTGCGCAGCCCCTTTGTAGAAGGGAGAAACTTCATCATAGTCAGGTTTGCCAAGTACATTTCCCGAGGTATCGATGAATCCCCAGAACCCATTTACAAGAACTGCCGCTCTGCCTTCAGAAAATTGACGGGCTTCCTCAAACTGAGGCTCAATTATAATATTGCCTCTTCTGTCTGCATAACCCCAATCGTTAGTATTTTCTCGTACAGGTACCAGTCCGTCACCAAAATTACCCGCCTCAATATACCGTGGCTGGATAGAGATATTCCCCCGATTGTCAATGAAGCCCCAGCGATCACTCACTTTGATGGCTGCATATCCGTCATAAAATGCACGTGCCTCTGAATATTGGAAGTCGATGGACATGTTGCCATCTCTATCAATAAAACCGAACTGGTTTACATCTTCGTTAAATACGAGGGCAAGGCCTGAAGAGTATTGATTGTCTGAGATGTTATCAAAGTCATTGAGTTCAGGCGTATCAATAGTCCGAATGATTTGGCCTGTTTGATCAATGTATTCCCAATCAAAGCTTGATGTCAGGACAAATGCGCGTCCGTCAATGAAGTTGTAGGCTTCCTGAAACTGTGGGTTGATTACAAACGCTCCAGATTTATTGATGTACCCCCATCGGTTGTCGACTTCGACTGCTGCGAGGTCCTGGGAGAACGATCGGCCATTTTGGAATCGCGGTTCAATGACATATTCTCCCTCTGGATCGATGTACCCTACACTTCCTTCGCGAACTCGAGCCAGGCCTTCCGCAAACAGGTTGGCTGAGTTGAAGTCAGGCTCAATTCTGATTCTGCCGTTTTCGTTTACATATCCCCATTCGCCATCAATACGAACGGGAAATAAAGCAGTGCCCTGGCTGTCAGGGTCATCATTCCCTAAGTCACCAAAAACATCACAAGCAGAGAGCGATATTGCTACTGCTAGCAATAGGCACCATGTGCAGGTGTTTAAGAATCTATTATTCATTGTATTATACTGATCTTTAATTATTCGTGTGGGCATATAACATGCAGCGTAGATGGGTCGCTGATACACTTAATTCATCGGGAACCAGACGTACTCACCGGCTCGGTCGATATATCCGATTCTAGGATTGTCGTTTAGATCGCCAAAGAAGACTTGAGCAAGTCCACCGTCGAACCCTTCTGCACCATCAAAATTGCGCTCAATGGCGACGCGTCCCGTTGCTTTACTCACAAACGTCCAGTCGTTGTTAATTCGAACTGCCGCCATTCCTTCAGCGAAGGCTTGGGCTTCATTAAATTCGCCGAAGACAACGATTTCACCCGCTTTGTCGATGAATTCAAAGCCACCTTCCTCTGTCTCAATTACGGCGAGTCCTTCAGAGAAAGGCTCTGCTTGTGTGAAACGAGGTGCAATGACGGGCTCTCCTCGGGTGTTTATGTAGCCCCATCCATCTTCCGTTTCGAAGGGGGCTAATCCTTCTTTGAAATCGCCCAGGCGCTGGACAGTCAGGGTAGGCTCGATGGCTACGTCACCATTTTTATTTATATAGAACCACCCTTGAAGTCCTTCAACTGCTGCAAGGCCTTCCGAAAAGGGGCGGGCAACAGTGTAGCTTGGTGTGATAACTTGTTCACCCCGGCTATTGATGTATCCCCATCGCGTGTCCAGGCGAACTGCCGCAAGGCCTTCTGAGAATCCTCGTGCCGTTACATAGAGGTGATCGATGACCGTATTGCCGGTCCTGTCGATGAACCCATACTGAGCGTTAATTCCTTCTGCTTGAACAAAAGCGAGGCCTTCTGCGAAATTCCCTACATCCTGGTATACCGGGACTACTACTTCATTTTCTTCGGGTGAAACAAATCCCCAGCGGGCATCGAGTTGTACGGCCGCTAGCCCTTCTGCAAAGTCTCTACCTCTATCATACTGAGGTATGATGGTAATGCGGCCCAATCCGTTTATGTATCCCCATTTGCCGTCAATTTTGACAGGATAGAGTTGATTGGGATTACCATCCAGGTTGTTGTCGTCGCCCTCGCCAATAAAATCACAACCAGCGAGTGTTAGGCTAAATAAACACATTAATGTGGTGATTAGCGTGCTAATCACCACGAAGGGATTCATTCTAATTTTCATTGTATTAATCAAATATATAGTTCAGGAGGACTTGTTTTAGCGCAAGATGCTGCGCGCGAAGTGCGAAGCCGTCTGATCATTAACAGGCTTCGCACCTCGCACTTTGCACTTTATTTCACGAGAACCATTTTTTTCGTTTGGGTACCTGTCGGTGTTGTTAGCCTGTACACATAGGTGCCACTAGGTAAATGCCCTGCATCAAAAGTCACTGCCTGTGGACCAGCAGCTTGTTGACCATCAACAAGTGTGTCGATGAGCCGGCCACTGAGATCATATACCTGTAGCGATACATGCCCTGGATGGCTTAAGCTGAACGAAATGGTTGTGGACGGATTGAATGGGTTCGGGTAATTTTGTTTGAGTTCGAACGTTTTAGGCGTATCGAACGTCTCGTTACTTACTCGAACTTTTGCATCAATAAAGTCCAGGTTAGGATCGAAGAAATCGGCTCCCATCAAGCTGTTGACTTCATCCTGAGGAAGGCCAAACCAGTCCCGTAGTATGGTCGCTGAAACAGATCTGTGATCCATCTTGGCGAGCGGGTCGCCACCGCCGTCAATTTCGTTGACGAGGTCAGACTGCTCACCGTAGACGCCTCTCTTGATACCCTTTCCGAATACCATCAGCGAACCGCCTTTTCCGTGGTCAGTACCGTTTGATCCGTTTTCTCCCAGGGTACGTCCAAATTCAGAGAAGGTCATAATGAGTACCTTCTCGTCGAGGCCGTCTTCTGCAAGGTCTTCCAAGAAGGCTGAAACAGAATCTGCAATGGATCGCATCAAGTTCGCGTGGCGTCCTTCACCAGCACCCTGGTTGGAGTGCGTGTCAAATCCACCTATGGATACGGATATAATGCGAGATTTAAGTCCACCTCGAATCAGGCGAGCCGCTGCCGCCATGTTATTGCCCAATCCGTTGGGGTACGTGCCGGCCAGGTTGGTTCCTACTGTGGCCGCTTCCTGAATCGAGTTTACATAGCTAAGTGCCGCATTTGCAACGGAGCGTACGTACTTGGTTGGAACGCCGTACTCGAAAGCGTCAAGGCGCGAGTCTTGTGCGTCGAACAGGCCTCTCTCGGCAATCTGGTTGATAAACTCAGAGTCACCAAGGCTTACACCATGGTTTCCACTGGCGCCTTGGAACAGAGATACAGGACCCCCAATTCGAACAGCCATTGGGTGAGTAAGTACACCACCCAATCCATTGATAATTTGTTCTGAGTAACGTCCCCAGATACCGGAATTAAAGTTTGTGCTTGCGTTCTGTCCGAGAACGTTACCACTTCCAGTAGCCCAGTTAACAGTACCTGCAAAGTGAGATCGCGTAGAATTGTCGTACCCCGTGTTCAGCATAGCCGCTAACTTGCCATCGTTCCATACGTTGGTTAAGCTGGTCATTGCTGGGTGTAGACCATGATCTCTCTCAAGGTTGATTGCTTGGGCCTTGGGAATTGCAATGGTTGGGCGAACGCGATAGTATTCATCGTTTTCAAAGGGGACAACCATGTTGAGTGCATCGTTACCTCCATTAAGCTGGACGAGAACGAGAACTCTATCAATGTTATCCCTCCCAAGTGCTTTGAGAAGAGGAGCGTGCCCAAAGGCTGTTACAGGGCTCCCGTTCATCATTACAGCCGCACCAGCAAGACCAAGTCCAGTCTGAGTGAGGAAGTCTCTTCGACTCCACATCTGGTGATCCCGTGTATGAGCAGCTCCATCTTGTAGCCGGCTGCCGTGTCTTAATTGTTCCTTCTCCCTGTTGGCAAGGATGCCAGAATGATCGTTATTTTGATCGTGCATAATAATAAGAATGTCTTAAAGTCAATTTTCTCTGTTAGAGAGGGGCTGCCAGGAATTAATGGAGTTGATACTCGGGCAGCTCGCGACTGAGAAGTGCGATATAATTCTGCAGTACAACGCGAGCCCCGCCTAGCCTCTCTTCGTCATCAGAGCTCAAGAGGTTTGGCCATTCATAGTGTGGCATATCTCCGAGCATAACCTTAGAGACATTTGTTAATATGGGGTCACTGAGGACTTCTTGACTTGGGGGTAGGTCAGGGTCTCCTGCAAAGTCGTCACTCACTTCTCGGATACTAGCCAGTTCGATTGGAATGGGTACGAACGTTTGTGCCAGATCCAGAGCTGTTTTAAATGGACTTGCTGGAGATGTTGAAACGGCTTGTGCTACTTCTAATGGATCGAAGCGGCCAGCAGCGCCATTAGTTATTTCTGCAATGATGTCCCAGCGTAGAGGAAGACGTTGAGTTGTAAGCCATTTGTGGTCGCCACGGGCACCCGAGGAGTCGGGTGGGTTGATGCCAGGCCAGCCGGCAACGTTAGGCGGATTAAACAGCTCCATATTCATCACGGCAGGCTCTAATTGACGCCGCACGAATTCCATGGCTTCATCCGATGGGCTTGTCTCTGTTTCATTGAGGAAACCGATCAAGAAGTCGATAGGACTTTTTATGCGAGCTCCATACAAACCAGGTGAAAAGAATCGATTGCTTCTGAGTAGTGTCGCAACAACAGGTTTGATTTCGAAGTTGTTGTCAACAAAAATCTGTGCAAGCTGCTGAATCGTGGTTTCATCTGGAACAGGGCTTACAAAGTAGACATACAGCTTGCGTGCGAGGTATTGACCGATCTGTAAGCCGCGTTCGGCAAAGATAAAGTCAATCATTCGATCGTACTCTTCCTGTACATCCGTACTTCCTGAGAAGGCTTTTCCGAAGATGACTTTGTCGCCAGAATCATGCAACGAAGCCTTTGGATCCGTTCTGAAACGGACTTCGTCAACTCGCCATCCCGTCAACACACGGGCGATCTGAGAAATATCGAACTCGGTATAGTTGCTGTTTCCGTTGGAGTCAAACTGACCCATCGTAAACAGTTCTAGTAGTTCACGCCCATAGTTTTCGTTAGAACCTACTGGCTGTCCTTGCTCGTCTGTTGCTGGAGCGTTAGAGTTGTTATCCAGGTAGAACATCATTGCTGGGTCGAGCCCTATCTTATGGATAAGCTCTTTGTAATTGCCCAGGGCGTGTGTTCTTAATAATCTGTAGTAGGTATAGCCGTAGTAAGGTTTGTCGTATACTGTATATCCTGTTACTAAATGGTTATGAAGGAGGAGGGTCATTTTTTCGATGAACCCAAGTTCTGCCATGCGCTTCATCCATTCGCGCTGCAGGTCATAGAGGTCGTCGGTGTCCCCATCCAGTTTATCCTTGTACCATTGTGGTGCTTCAGGCAAAGCGTTTTGTTCGGCCTCGTCTTCAATGATAATCTGAATTGCTTCGGCTGCTGTCATTCCAATGAAGCCATTAACGCGATTGAGTCGTGCTCCAAACTCGGTGCGAGTTACGAGGTGGCGAGCATCCTCACGTGTTAAAGGGCCAGTATGCTCTGATAGGTCTGCCTTAGCATATTGGGGGACAGCATGTGGCTTAGATTGCTCATAAGAGAGTCCAAGAAAGCTACGTCTGTTCATGTACATCCCAAGTTTACTTAAAAGTGACAATTTTTTGATGCGAGAAACGCTAGGCCACAGAGTTGTGGAGGGGCGGCACTTGGGGGAGAGGGGTGTGACTAGCTAACAGTCTTATATCCTTTCCATCTACTGTGCCAAACCGGTATCGGGCCAGCAATTTTTATATAGATTTGTTCATGAGATTCGAGGTGAACCGATCCAATATTGCATCAGATTATCCCTGGGGTACTGGGAGGAAGGCGGAGGAAGATGCATAGAAAAACACGTTATTTGGTGGAAATAAAGCTTTTCTAGCTGTATTGCTTGCTGGAGAACTTGTCCGGTAAATTCGCCAGTGTATTCAGGGTATCAGCGATTGAGATATAGATCTTAAATAAAACTTCTTAATCCGAAGAAGAATGTATTTAGTGCAGATGTGCAGGTGTTCACTCACTTTAGGAGGTGCCTAATTAACAAATGATGCCAATTCGGGTCCCATATTGAGCCAGTCTCTATATTAGTGCGATAGCGCGTACATGATGAAATTAATGGCCATCTGAAAACTCACGGTGGACGCCTCACCAAGATTCCTCCCGGGCCACTCCCAACCATCTCCGATATCCTGGTTGTAGCAGATAACTACCGTTATTCTACCCGTGTCATCATAAATGGCGTAATAAACGTCATCATCCCAGTTCATATATCCTTTTGTGCTAGGGGCACTCAAAGGGTCAATGTCATAGAAAATGGACCAAATCGGATGGTCCTGTGGGAGTTCGACGGGTTCTTTGTCTGGATAGACTTTTTTGATGTTATCATAAAAGTTCTCCCACTGGGGGCCTTTTAAGTCTCTACCATAATCGTGGAAGTCATCAACGATAAGGAATCCTCCACGATCTAGATACTTTCGCAGAAGAAGAACTTCCTCGTCATAGATGTGCCAGTATCCGGGTTCTGTGATATACAGAACAGGGTATTGAAAAATGTCTTCATCTTTAAGAGTAAGAACCAGCGGGTCTCCATATAATTGCAACTCTGTGGTCCTGGATATGGCTTGATGAAGATTTACGTCTGCAGTTGGCCAGTCTGTTGCCCAGGCATTCCTTCGGTTCCATCTACGTCCGTATTGGCCTCCTCCTGAACTCGAATTCGAGTCGTACTTAATACGAACGAATCGAAACTGCTCACCCATGTCATCGGGAATATGGTATTGAGCATAGAGAGGTAGGGTAAACAACAATGGAAATAGGAGGGCTATGCGCATCATGCTTACATGGCAAAGATCAGTAGATAGGCGCGGAGCCCAACGAGGCCCAGCAAACATATTAAAGATAAGGTAATTAATACTTTTAAACTGATATGGGCCCTTTTCCAAAAAGAAGAGCTTTTTCCAGCATATTGCCTAAAACGCACCTCTGCCCAGTCAAGAAACCGGGCTGCGAAAAGAGATTCTTGGGCTAACAGGCTGGCTCCAAGAAAGAGTAGTAAGATGCCAGGGACAGGTGTAGGTAAAAAGACGAAACCTGCCATGATAAGAAAGATGCCACCACCGAAAGTAAAGAAGCGCCTGATGAAACTTGAACCCAGCGATCTTCGATGATTAAAGAAAAGTTCGAAGCGCTTTCCAGCAGGGAATCCCTTCAGTAGTTGCCAGCTATGTGTGGACCTTTGATTCATTGATTGGGAGATTGTGGTATGTAGAGAGGGCTTCAAATTAAGCACTCTTGAATTCTGACCTTGGTTCCTGTAAATATTTGTGAATGGTTAATCTCGGGGGGCAAACGGTTTTCACGTGTACGTGGGGTTGATAAACCGTTTGATGCTAGGCAGAAATGAATACTAATATTGGGCCAAAATGGAGATTAAATTTCCCACTCAAAAAATTGGCGCACTCTAAAAGGAGCATACATGGCAATTTCTTTGGGCGAAAAGCGCTTGGCACCCTTTTTGGAGTTCATTACCTTAGTATCACAATTTAAAACGCGCACAGCGCTAGGATAATTCGTATTAGTTATCGGGGGGCAATTGATACGTATGGTTCTTGTGAGGTGCGCGTTTTATTATTTGTTCAGATTTGATTCGTATCAGTTCGAATTCATTCTAGAGACTCAATTCTCAATTTAATCTCCTCCTCTGTTGGCCGATACTCTCAATGATGTGTATGGCTAGTCGATATGCCAGAACGGCCAATTCTATAGTTTGAGGTCCCTGTTTCGTTCCAGGTTCTAGACGCTTTAGCTTTTTAATTATATGAACTCGTTTGCAGAATTTGAACCTCAGGTTCGCAGTTCGTTGAATTATCACGTTCAATTGATGCCGGCCAACGTAACCCATGTCCAGGGAATTGCTCGCCTGATGGCGGGGTGGAATCAGAAAAAAATTGAGTCGATTGCAGCGAATCTTGAGAAATCTTTTTCTGAATCGGAGGCACATCAAGGATGCATGCAGACGTTTGTTGCGCTCGATGATTATTCTGTGGTGGGTTACGGGAAATGCCAATGGTTAGAACTGTCTTCAATGGAAGGAGCTTTTAATATGCCTGATGGCTGGTATCTTATGGGGGTGATTGTTGATCCGCTTTATCGCCGGCAGGGTATTGGACGAAGGCTATGTGAGGCGAGGCTCCGCTGGATTAAGCAACAATCGAATGTAGCGTTTTATTATGTAAACGCACTTAATGAAGTCTCAATTCGATTGCATAAACACCTGGGTTTTCAGGAAGTTACCAGGACGTTTGGCTTCCCTGGGCTTGCCTTTAGCGAAGGCCAAAGTGGCATTCTATTCAAATCTTCTCTTCAATAAACGCTTTTTCTTTTCATAAAAACGTAGTAAGAGCCGTAACGAGCTACTCCATGTTCATGTGAGTAAGGTAGAGAGATTCCCGAGTTATTAATAAAGTTTGATGTAGGGAATTCTTATACTCTGGGAATCAATACCCACTAATAATCCACCGATGTAGGCTCCATGCATCAGACACGTTTTATTGATGTTGCACTCTTTATAGTGTTTATCTATATCACTCTGCTCGTCTCTTGCTCCCCATCCACAACCGATGTTGTCTCTGGAGAGTTGAAAAAATGGCATCCGATTGCAGTTACATTCGACGGGCCATTTGCAGAGGAAAATGGGACCCCAAATCCGTTCAGTGACTACAGGCTAACAGTCACATTCACCCATTCCCAGTCTGGGGCTTCTGTAGCAGTGCCCGGCTTTTTTGCTGCTGATGGGGATGCAGCAGAAACAGGTGCCTCTGAAGGGCAAAAATGGAGGGTCTTTTTTACACCCCATGAAGAAGGGGAGTGGACCTATGCGGCTTCGTTTCGTACTGGCGAAGATGTTGCGATCAGCCTGGATCCAGCAGCCGGGACAGCCACTTCTTTTGATGGCAACTCGGGCTCATTCGCCGTCTCAGGTACAGACAAAGAAGGGCGGGACCACCGTGGAAAAGGGATGCTTCGTTATGTTGGAGAACGGTATTTGCGCTTTGATGACGGGTCCTACTTTGTGAAAGGGGGGACGGATAGCCCGGAAAACGTGTTGGCGTATGGTGCTTTCGACGATACCTATTCATTGTTGGAAAAAGGACAGGAACGAGAAGGCGAAGCACCAACAGCTCCCCTTCATGTGTATGCTGCCCACGAAGGAGACTGGAATGCTGGAGATCCAACATGGCAAGGTGGTAAGGGGAAATCCTTAATTGGGGGACTGAATTATCTAGCGGAAGAAGGTATCAATGTATTCTCCTTTCTCACAATGAATGTGGAAGGAGATGGCCAGGATGTGTGGCCCTGGATTGCCCCTGATGTCAGGGATCGATTTGATGTGTCCAAACTTGACCAGTGGAATGTCGTCTTCACCCATGCTGATTCGCTTGGCCTGTTTCTGCATTTCAAAACACAAGAAACAGAAAATGATTTGTTGATGGATAATGGGGATCTCGGTATTGAGCGAAAATTGTACTACCGAGAACTCATTGCGCGCTTTGCTCATCACCATGCCTCTAACTGGAACCTTGGGGAAGAGAATGATATCTGGGAAGAGCTAAACGACCCTACGTTAGAGCGCATTAAAGAGTACATCGACTATATCCACGCTCTTGATCCGTATGACCATCCCATTGTCATCCATACCTATCCCGACCAAATCGAGAACGTATACCGACCTCTCTTGGGCGATGCCTCCAATTTGGATGGCCTTTCAATACAAACGGCCTTTGATAACGTCCACGATGAAACGCTGAAATGGATTAAAGAATCTGAGGCGACATCGAAGACCTGGGTGGTGTCCAATGATGAGCAGAATTCCCATTTGATTGGTGTCATGCCAGATGGACCTGAGAGCAATAGAAACGATATCCGAAAAAACACCTTGTGGGGCAACTTGATGGCTGGCGGGGCGGGTGTTGAATACTACTTCGGATATACCTATCCACATAATGATTTAAATCTGGAGGACTGGCGCAGCCGCGACCTGGTATGGGATGACGTTCGCCATGCACTCCACTTTTTCTATACACACATACCGTTCTGGACGATGAATGCAGCGGATGAACTTGCAGGCAAGGAGAATGTTTATGTATTTGCCGATCCTGGGACTATCTATGCGGTATATGCCCATGCTAGCGAAGCTCTTTCGCTTGATCTTGGTGAAGGTAGCGAATCGTATGCACTGAGGTGGTACAATCCGCGACAGGGTGGGGAGCTTCAGACGGGTTCTGTACAAGAAGTGAACGGCCCGGGTGTCGTCTCTCTAGGTGCTCCACCCGCTGATCCTTCGTTGGATTGGGTTGCCTTGCTTCAAAAAGCAGAGTAGGAGCCTCTGGACTTTTTTGATAACACGTCTATCGGTAACGACTATTGAATGGATATAGATAGGAATGTTCTAGCTATGTATATTCTATCATGGCTGCTTTTCATTACTTTATACTAAAATCAAGCGGCTTCTTTTAGTGACAGTACCTATTATGCGGTATTTCCGGCGCACATCGACCTCTCAATGCATAGCCAATCGTTAAAGCGGATTACAAGTTGGTCTATATTTAGTGTGGTAGCCTTATTTGTATGGGGCTGCTTTGAGGGGGCTCCTCATTCGAATCCGTTGGACCCTCGCTCTGATAATTTTGAGAATGCTGGCGCTATTACGGGTACTGTAACGGAATTTTATCCTCCCTTTGATGGCTTAGATCGTACAGAAATCCGTTTGTCGCCAGGAGACCGCGTAACAAATTCCGATGCAAGCGGGCGGTTTGATTTTGTAGGCATTGAACCAGGTAGATATGTTGTTAGCGCTGAACGTGCAGGCTTTGCATCTACTGCAGATACAATCGATGTCTTGCTTGGCGAACAAACACCTGTCGCACTTCGAATGGATGGGCTTCCCGTTATCGTAGATGTACAACTGAGAACCTTTCATCTAAGCCGTTGGTGGCCTCCTCCGCAAGACCAGTTTTGGTTGGACGTATCTGTTCAGGTAACGGACCCTGATGGCAATGGGGATATAGAGGCTGTTTTTTTGGAAATACCTGCTGTTGAATTGATTGAGCCACTCCAATTCGAGCAATCAAGATATACCGCTCAATTGCGCGAAGAGGATATCGGCGTTTCAGTGGAAGCAATCGTCGGCAGAGATATTACTATTATCGTCCGTGACCTGGTTGGCGAGGAGTCTGTTCTGGCAGGGCAACGCATTTCCCGGATAATCGAAGAAACACCTGTAGCAAATGATCCTAGCGAGTTGAGTCTTGCGCCTTCCAATCCACCTGTGTTTTTCTGGTCGCATCCACCTATTAACTACCCTTACAGGTACCAGGTGGATGTTTCTCGCGTAGATGAAGGCATTCCTACGCTGGTACAAACAATTCCTGATATACCTTCAGATAGTTTGTCTATTACAGGCACAGCTACGCTGCCAATCGGCCAGTATATCTGGAGGGTTTCGATCATTGATGAGTTTGGTAATCGAAGTCGGTCAAGAGAAGCCGGCTTTTTAATTCAGTAAGGCCTATGTCCACAGCGCAACCAAAATCAGCAACACATCAAGACGCTTCTCTTGAAGCCCTTTTCCAGATAGCGCTTGAAATCAATTCCATCATGGATCTGGATCGCCTTCTCAAGAAGGTGCTGGAACATGCGATGGTAGCCCTTCACGCAGATCGCGGGTTTATTTTGCTGACAAACCCAAAGGAGGCAGCTGGATTTGAGATAAGAACGGCTCAAAACTTTTTGGACAGCCAGTTGGATGATGTTCTTCAGTTTTCGACGAGTGCGGTCCGGCAGGTTCTGCAATTCAATAAATCATTGCTGCTGTATGAAGCCAAAACCGATGAGCGATTTAAAAATGCCCAGAGTATTGTGGTCCAGCAGATTCAGTCCATCGCATGCGTTCCCCTTAGTATTAAGACGCGGCCCATTGGGGCTATATATATAGACAGTGTAGGAAAACACGGGCGCTTTAAACAAGAACACCTTGGTTTCCTGGAAGCCTTCGCAAACCTGGCAGCACTCGCTATAGAAAACGCAAGCCTCTACCAAAATTTAAGAGAAGAAAACAGGCGGTTACGGCAAGAAGTACAGCGCGTTCAAGGGTTTACAGAGATCATTGGAAAAAGCCGGTCCATGGAGCGGTTGTTTGATATCCTTGCCCGTGTCATAGATACGGATGCAACCGTTTTGCTAAATGGGGAAAGTGGAACAGGGAAGGAGTTGGTTGCGAGGGCCATCCATCACAATGGGCTTAGAAAGGACAAACCCTTTATGGCTCTTTTCTGTGGATCATTGCCCGATGCGCTTCTGGAAAGCGAGCTTTTCGGTCATAAAAAAGGTGCATTCACAGGCGCTACCATTGATAAGCCAGGGCTCTTTGAGGCCGCCGATGGGGGTACTCTGTTTTTGGATGAAGTCGCCGATCTGAGCCCCGCAATGCAAACGGCGTTGCTCCGTGTCCTGCAAGAGGGGGAAGTAAAAAGGGTGGGGGAAAATAAGGTGCGTCATGTAGATGTTAGAATCGTATCTGCAACCAATAAGTCGCTTAAAGAAGCAATTAAAGAAGGTGATTTTCGTGAAGACCTTTATTACCGATTAAATACAATCACCGTAAATCTTCCGCCTCTTAGAGAGCGAGGCGATGATGTACTCCTTCTTGCTCATCACTTCCTTGATAAATACGCAGTAGGGCGGAGGGCTTACGTGAAGGGCATATCGAAGGACGTTCGCGACCGACTAAAAGAATATTCCTGGCCAGGCAACATTCGCGAGCTACAAAATACGATAGAACGTGCTGTAGTTATGGCAACGGGAGAGTTTATCCATGTGGATGACCTTGACCTTGATGAAGAGGATGCACCACGCGATGATACGTACAGGGAGAAACTGGCCAGGGGGCAAACGCTCAAGGAAATTGAGGACCAGGTACTCCAGGCTGCCATCGAACTGTATGATGGGAATATTTCAGAAACAGCCCGGCAGCTAGGTGTTTCTCGTACGTGGGTGCATGGCCGCATTAAAGAATGGAGCGACGCATAAATTAACCTAAATGGCTTTTCCTACACACATAGCAGATATTCAGCCCTTTGTAGAGCTTCATGTAAGCTCTTGGGCAAGTGTGTACAAAGCGTATCAGCCATCGCTGGACCGTGTTGTTCTTTTGAAGGTACTGAATCCCCTGTTCAGTAAGCAGGAGGAAAATGCAGCGTGGTTTAAGTCTGAAGCAACGCTAACGGCGAAAGTCGAGCACCCTAATGTCGTTTCCATCTATGGATATGGAGAATGCGAAGATGGGTTGTATTTCACTGCGGAGTTTGTTGAAGGGATTACGTTGAGAGAAGTTATTGAGAAAGGAAGCATTCCGTTTCCAATCGCATTGTTTATTGCGGAGCAGATGCTTCTCGGTTTGCAGGCCGCTCACAAACAAGGTGTACTGCATCGGGATCTAAAACCCGAAAATGTATTGATCTCGCTAGAAGGGCATGTTAAGTTATGTGATTTTGGTTTTGCCTCGTTGGTAGACACGGAGGAGGGTGCTGAAGGAATACGAGGCACGATCGGGTATATGGCCCCAGAGGTGATTCTCGAAGGGACTTCAAGCGAACCGTCAGATGTATTTGCCGTGGGTGCCGTCTTGTACGAAATGGTACTCGGTACAAGGGCCTATGCCGCAGAGGACGCTAGCAGCTATATAGAGATACTTCAAAGCCACGATCCGATTCCCTACCTGGAATCGTGTACCTTTATTCCCGATTCAATTCGATCTGTATGCATAAGAATGCTTCAGAAGAACCTCTCCGAGCGGGTTGGTTCTGCCACAGAGGTGATTGCAAGTATTCGATCCATCGTACAAGGCGAACACTGGAATGTGTCTTCTCATGTGCTGAGTGAATGGTGGAGCGATCCCCGTTCCTATCAGATCCCTGAATCCTCTGTACCAGAGCTACGGGATCGAGCACCGGTTTCTAATGCGGACTCTAATCAAGGTGTAAATCAGCAAAAAGAGAATAAAATGGCCTGGCTCTGGAGGCCCAGCCTGGCTATTCTTCTGGTTGCAGCGCTCATTGCATTTGTAAATGGTGTCCGTGAACGGCCTTCCCATTCACCTGCTCCTCAAGAAATGGGCGAAGCTGCTGCATTAAATGCAGTCTCTATGGCTTCGACAGCCCTGGATACTTCCTTCGTGGAACATACGGAGGGTGAAAAGGGAGGAGGTGAAGGTGAGACGGAAGAGCCAAACACCAAATCCAAAACCAGCCCGCCTATTGAGTTAAGCGCCCCTTCTCAATCCGACTCGTCCTCTATTGGTGTTTCTGTATCAGAAGATTCAATTGCGAGTGAACCAGATTTACTGGACGAGGTAGAGCCGGCTGAGGGAT
>JAHQVL010000395.1 GCA_019634345.1 Rhodothermaceae bacterium | reverse complement strand
TTTGTGACAACAGTGACCAGCGTTGGTTTATGTTCAGGGGATAGTTCGACGACGGCTCGTTAATCCAGGCAAACGGTTTATCGAAAAGCAGCATTTTTATTGTAATTCTTGAGGAGCATGAAGCCTTGTTATGCAGTGTTGGATTGCTTTTGTAGTAGCTTTATTATCGTATGCTGTTTATGTTTTTGAGCTTCATCGGCAGGGCTCTGTTTATTGTGGTCAACAATAGTATTATCAGCGCCATGTTTGAGTAATACCTTGACAGTATTTGTGTCTCCATTTCTGCAAGCGTGATGGAGTACTGTTTGACCCTCTATGTCCTGCGAGTTGATGATTTTACCGTTGCGTGACAGTATCTGCTCTACGGCATTGAAATCAAAACTGTTGGTGGCGCGAAATAAGCTCAATATATCGATGTCAGTAGTTGTGATTCGATCATCAATGGCACCATGTTGAATAAGAAGCTGACAAATATTTTTGTGTTTGCGCTGCCCTGCATAATGAATAGGATTCCCTCCATCCGATTGCACAGCTGCGCCCTTGTCAATCAACACCCGAACGGTGTCGAGATGGCCGCGATAGGAGGCAAAAACAATGGGCGTCCAATTCCCACTGAGCGTTGGCCCATTAACATCCGATCCATAATCCAAAAGCAATTCAACAACGCGAGATTGTCCTCGGCTTGCTGCAACATGCAGGGGCGTCAGGTTCTTGGCATCTCGTATCGATACGAGAGATGCGTCGTGATCCAACAGTTCTTTAACTGCGTCAACGTCTCCGTGGAATACACGAGTAAAAATTGGATGATTTGCCATTGTTTCAGTATGTGTAGCAGCATAACTATATATTATAGGATGTACTAAATTAGTTTTCTTATGATTCTCCAGGTTTCTTTAGTCAAAGACCGCTCAGCAGAACATGCCATGCCGATTTGGATAAAGTTCTCCTTTTTCCAAACCGTTCGTTTGCTCTTCATGTGTATTTCTGGGCTTTTTTGTTTCAACGCATCTGCTCAGGCTGTCCTCTTTGAGGATAATTTCGACGAAGAAAATAACGAGATTCCGATTGTCAATTATGATAGCCTTTCCCACTGGGATATACTTTCGGGATCGGTCGACTTGATCGGAAATGGATTCATGGATGCATATCCCGATCGCGGCCTTTATCTCGACCTTGATGGAACAACCCGGGAAGCTGCTACACTTCAATCAAAAGACTCTCTTGCATTGGAACGAGGAGATATCTTACAGATTGAGTTCGACCTTGCGGGATCTGTACGTTCAATGCCAGATACAGACTCGCTGCTCATCTCGCTGGGCACGAGTTATAGTGAGTTGTTCATTCTTGAAAACGAGCACCCGATTGATCGCTATGTGCGCCAGGTTGAGGTTCTCGAAAATGAACGTGTACCTATTAAGCTTGAGCACCTTGGCGGTGATAATTTTGGGGTTTTATTCGATTTTATCCGCATTGAGAGAGTCACACGCGTAAACTCAGATGAATCCGACGATTTAAATCGAGCAGTTACGCTTTTTCAAAATTATCCCAACCCATTTTCAGAATCGACGCAGATCCGCTATTTCTTAGATACGCCGGGTACGATAAGAATCAGGGTGTTTGATGCTTTGGGGCGTCTTTTATCGACTCTCGAAGAAGGCCACAAGAATCATGGGGCGCACCTGATCCATTTCAATCGCCTCCAACTGGCACAAGGTGTGTATTACTATCACCTCGATTTTCGAGGTCGCTCCTTCATCAAGCAGATGGTCATCATTGATTAGGCAGATCGGTTCATCGTGTAGGCTCTTCCTCAACCCTCAACACGGGCCCCTCTGATCCGATTACATGCCTTTAGTTCTTACGAAGCTGCTTGATCCGCAGCCGGTTTCCTGAGTCGTCGATCAGCGTCGAGAGTCGACGTTGTCGTGTCTCTTCACGCTTTGCGCTCATGACCCATCTGGCTGAGTGACGCCGATACCCCGGTGGCTGCTCCTGGTAGAATTCCCAGGCGCCAGGTGTCGCTTTGAAGCGTTCGATCATTTCGGCCGTGAGTTCTGCGGACAGGTCGGCGACTCGGTATCCGCTGTCCGGGTGGACGTCTTTGTAGGCATAGGCGGCCAACCCTTCTGGCTTCATCCGGCCTTCCGCTTTCAGCCGCTCCACCAGATCGATGTTCCGCTGACTCCACACGCTCTTCCGCTTTCGTGGTGTAAAGCGGATCACATAACTCTCGTCGTCACGCGACTTTCGAATCCCATCGATCCAGCCGTAGCAGAGCGCTTCATCGACGGTGTCTTCCCAGGTGACTGAGGGCTTCCCCGAACTTTTCTTATAGTATCCTACCCAGAGATGGTCCGCCGAGGCGTGGTTTTCTTCAAGCCAGGCCCGAAAGCCGGCCGCTTCGGGGAAAAACGTTGGGTTTTCTTCTGACATAGGTTGTGCCTTGTTACGCCTCATTTACGCCAAGCGGTTTTAGGTATCATTCAGATCTATCCCTTGTTCAAGATTATGTCAAGTGTATCCGATTTTGTTGCAATCGTCGCCTTGTTTCCAAACTGTGAAAACATATAAAGTGCTATCTCCTTTTCGCTCGACGAATGCAACGATTTTGGTATGACATAAGGCCAGACTTGCCCTAGCACATGAGTTAACATGATAGAGTTAATGTTCTGCTCATGTAGATTGGGTGTTTCATTGACATCCAAACTCGTTTCAATAGCGTCTAGAACGAGTTCAGCGTCCTTGTTTTGATAATGGACCTTGTACATCAGCTCTGAGGTCCAGCTTCGTACAAAGTAGAACCATTCACCGTAGACGTAGATATCCCATTTCACATCCATTGAGTCAGATTCATCTTTGGCGCCCTTTAAAGCTGTCCCTTATTTATATATTAAGCACAAAAGGTACTCTTATGAAAGCCAATTCCTTCTGGCTTGCAACCTGGCATTGATTCTTCTTCTTTTAGCTGTGGATTTTTGCACATACAACCGGATGCTTTAATCATGAATACTACAATTGAGCAGCTCCTTTTTCAGGTCGAAAAAACGTATCAAGAACAAGATGCATCTGCACTAGCCAGGTTGCATCATCCTAATGCGAGATATGCAAAGTTATCGGGAGGATATGCTGTTGGACGTGATGAAATTCAGGATTACTTACCTGAGGTATTTGAAGCTTCGCCTAAGCACGTTCAATCGGAGACTATACTTCGAGACATTGAAACGATTACTCCTGACTTAGCGATCATTGATACAAGAGTAAAGCACCTTCACAAGAAAGATCAATCATCTCTGGGCATAGAAGGCTTTACGACTGTGGCAATACGAGAGGAAGGTGAATGGTTAGTAGCAGCTGTCAGAGGAGCGCTGGTTTCAACGCAGGACTAGCTTCTTACTTAGTATCCCCGGTCCAGGTCGATGATATACTTAAGTGGCTTCCCCTGGCGATAGCGGTGATAGTTTTCGCAAAAGATGTTCACGATGCCTCGAGGGGGGGTAGTGGCCGAATTGTGGGGTGTTATATACGCGTTTTTTAACCCCCACAATGGACTGGATGCATCAAGAGGCTCCTCCTCAAAAACATCAAGGACGGCTGCCCGCAGTTCCCCGTTCTTTAGTGCTTTCGATACAGCCTGTTCATCAACCGTGGCCCCTCGTCCGACGTTGATAAGAACAGCCGAGGACTTCATCCGCTGAATGACCTGCTCGTTGACAATGTGCCTGGTCTCATCCGTATTGGGAAGGACACAGACCAGGTAATCAAGAGGTGGGACAAACGGAAGGATCTCAGAGGTTGGGTAGGTACGATCCACGTTTGGAGTTGGTGCCCCACTGCGACTCAACCCCAACACGGTCATCCCAAAATGCGAGGCCGTAGTGGCAAGATGCTTTCCAATAGAGCCCAAGCCGCAAATGCCAATAGTGAGTTCAGAGAGGCTGCGATAGGGGATTTTTTCCCACGTAGCGCTGAACTGATTCTGACGCATCTGGAAGATGTTTCTCTCCAGGGCTAAGATGTACCCAAAGACGTACTCACTCATGAGGGGGCCGAATATTTCTTTAACCCCAGTCAGGACGCATCCGTTCGGGATTCCCGAGTCACAAAAGGGCTCGATTCCAGCGAAGGATGACTGAATCCATCGTACCTTCTGCGTGTGATTCAGAATCTTAACAGTCAGATCAGGGCGGCCCAGTATGATGTCTGTTTCCGCTAACAGTGCGGGGTCTATATTGGTGTCATTAGCGAGGTGTATCTCTAACCCTTCGAGTTTGTGAGAGATTAACGCCTCCGCATACTCCTGGCTCTTATCTGATAGAATAAGTAAACGATTCATGGGTCATGATAATCATACCTCCAAGGATGGTCTTTTTATCCCATACCAGCATCGTCGCGTTGCCTTTGTGCTGTAATATCTCTGTTCTTGGACTGCCGAGTTTAGACACAATGTCCAGCGAAGAATTTCACCTCAGCAAGATATCTTGATCCTCTAGGACGATTCCTTGTGATACGTTCATAATGGTGAAATCAGTCAGGCCATTCAACTAAAACCTTTACTTAGATGGGATTCATCAAACGCCAAACTGCGCTAGATGATGGTCCGTGTGTTTGTAGAACAGCATATTCCACTCCTTCGCCGTTAGCGGGCCGAATGAATGAGAATCTTTTCCTTCGAACTCCGCGGCTCCTGCAGCGCTTGTTTTTTCTATAAAGGCTATCAGGCGGCTTTGCTCCTCCCCAAAATCTCTATCATCGTCGACGATGAACTCAGGAGCCGTGCGCATATTTTTCTTGTAGGGCTTAGCGCCAACAACGATTGGTTTTATAAACAGCCGGAGTATGGGCTTTACGAAAAAATTTGGGCGGGGATACTTCTGAGCATAGGTTGGATCGTAGATGGTCTCAAAAGGCTTACTGCAGTGTGCAAGCATCTGGCTTGCATTCATACTTCCCCAAAGAGCTTGGGAGTCCGGGTTCAATTGCTTAATACGGGAAACAAGTGCTGCTGCACCCGCCTCTTCAAAGATATTTTGTATGTTCATGTGGGAGTGGGAGTTAGTGCTAAAAAATTGACTGACAAGCACAAGGTCAGCATCTGCTGAAGCTAAGAACATTAAGGAGGTACATGCAAGTGGGGATTGTGTGTCGGTTTTCCAGGTCTTAAGAAGTCTAGTATTACGTCATTGTTGTATGTGGAATCGGCGTCCGTCAAGGAGATTTTCTGCGACAAAATTCATGGATCATCAAATACGGTTCTTTCTGTGCGCAACACGTCAATAGGATGGTAAGCGTGTTCGAGGTAAATGGAATCATCTAAGTAACCTGGTTTTGGGTTGGGACCTGACTCAATGCACAGAAACTTTAAAAACGCATCATGTACTTATTGCCATATTGAGAATCCTCCGAACAGACAGGGGTTGATATATTTTCATCTACAAATCATTGCATGAAACCATTCTTAAAGGCCATCTTCTTTTTAGCGATTCTAACGATTTTAGATTTTTTACTGCGAAAGGGGTTCATCGCTGTTTTTCTTCCGTTTAGCTTTCCCCATGAAGTTACGTTTTTGTTCATGTTTTCTCTTTTCACACTCTGCAGCTGGCTCATCACGAAGCAGTTTTGCAAAAGGGATGGCATAAGCATGCATGACCTGGGCATATCATTGAATGCCAGGAATCGATTCGATTTTATGTGGGGATTTCTAATAGGAGTACTATTGTGGGCCATCGTTTCAATTGTTCAGTCCGTGTCTGCTGGTTTTTCTTGGGTACTAAGACCCGATGTTAATCTCTTTAACATAATCTACGGGCTGGTCTTCATATTTATTGCTGACTTGGGGACTGAGCTTTATACACGAGGGTATCCGCTGACCAGGTTCAAAGATAGTTTTGGAGCGATTAGTGCAATTATCATCATGGTATTCTTTGTTGGGCTTAAGAGCTTTTCATTTGAAGCACAAGGAGAATTACTCATGTACATCATACTGATTCCAGCATTACACACGGTCTTTTTTAGCATCATTTATTTCAAAACCAAAAGGCTAGGGGCTGCTGTAGGCGTTCACACGGGAGCTAATTTTGTAACAATCAGCATATTCGACCTGCGAGTTGAGCAGTCCGGCCAGCCAATACCAGCTGGCATTTTTCAATCCAGTGTTGAGCTAGAATCCCTTTCTCTTACAGCTTTACAGCTGCCCTATGTAATCATAGCCTTACTATTCAGCGTTGCCGTCTACGTTTGGTGGACAAAAAAATAAACGAAGCACGAGAAGCGGTATAGCGGCTTGGCGCCCTGCTGCCCTTCCACTATCCCGAAAGCTCCCACTCGATTGTAACCCAATGCCGGACTACCTTGCAACCCCGGATCAGTGCAAAACCTTCAGATTCACTCCACCTTGTATTTTTCTTAGGGCTTGCAAGAGGGCGTACGTGCACAGCCCATACTACATCTCCCGATTTCATTTCCTGAAGGAATTCAGAAACAGCTCTTTGACTATTCTTCCTTTCTTTTGCTTCAATCGTATTCCGAAGGCTATCGGAGTGGACACTCTGGATATACAAATTTGAGATCTCTAGCCTTTGAGCTGTGGCATAGGCAACTAATGAGTCGCCATCAACTGTTTCTGTTAACCACTCCAACTCAAACACATCGCCGCTTTCGTCATACAAAGCGGAGCAATGAAGCGCATCAGAGACTACCTGAGCCTCAACAGTTTGCGAAAGCAAAAGCAGGAATAGCCAATGGGTTTTAGTAAAATTGATCATTCTCCTTTTGGTCTGCTGGTGCGCTGTGTTTTGTGTATCCCTTTAAACCTGGGTTAACTCAAATACTGTTATTTCCGGTCTTACATTGAAGCGAACGGGCCAAAGGTGACCCAATGCACGATTGATGTAGAGGCGTCTACCATCTTCTAAATCTATTTCTCCTGAAGAATACTTTTTATTCTTCACTGGTAACATGGGCGGATTTAAGAACGGGGGTTTACATTGCTCCCCATGCGTATGACCAGATAATATCCAACCTGTATAACCTCCCCAAACATCCAGATCACATACGTCTGGGTTATGGCACAAAAGAATACTCGGCATACTGGAATTGTAGTGCTCTATACCCTTTTCTGGATAAAAATTTGGCGACCAATAATCATCGAATCCGATGAAATTCAATCCATTAATGTTCCGCTGATCATTTCTCAATACATCAACGCCATAACCCCCAAGCATCGCTGTAATTTTATCGGCTACCTCAAGTTCTGCCCAGGCTTTTCCGTAATCATGATTACCTAAAACACCAACAGTACCTAATTTGCCTTTTACAGTGTACTGGAGCACCTCTTCAAGCTGTCTGAGTTGTTTTCCATCTTCGTAACTTACATAATCCCCTGTGTAGACGACAAAATCCGGGTGCAGATCTTGTGCTGTTTGAAAAGACTCAATAATAAAACTGTAGTCAAATCTATTTCCTATGTGGATATCGCTTATTTGCATTAGCGTTTTTCCAACTAGCCCATCGGGTAAGTTGGCAATTGGCATTGACTTCTTCACGATTTCCAACCAATAGGGCTCAATTTGCCAGGTATAAACCCCGCCGATCAGGCAGGCTCCTCCGATGGCACTATTTCTTATGAAACTGCGTCTATTCATTACTCAAACACATACGGCTAAAGGGTTTTGGAAGACGAAAACATGAAGCTAGAAAGAGGGGACTCCTTAGATAGCTCTCATTACACGTTATATAATCACAGAGGATACAGCTTCTCTTAGATCTAGATAAAGAGGGTCTGAGCGTTGTAAATCTCCAAGAGACAACAACTTCTCCTTACGCTCATTGGGTGGAGGGTGTGTTTGCGAGTTCATATTTCCACCACGAGCCTCTTCAATGAGAGCGAAAATATCCATTAACAGGAGAGGAGCAAACTCGTACCACCAGACAAAACAAAGTGGATTTCGCCCATCTTTAATCAAATGTAGATTTGCATATACCCGTCTTGCATAATCGTCTGCCAAAAACTCTTCCTCGTGAGATTGTGCATCCACCTCAATTTCGTGAGCAAATCGCTCCGATGGGAGCATAAACAACGTTTCACTAGATGTATGCCCAAGAGCGTGATGTCCGATTTCATGAGCCAAACAAAAGGCATGCATAGCATTAAACAAAAACACTCCCATCTCAGAAGTTTCATAGTCACCCGCAAGAAACCGCTCCATCCCACCAGTCGGTATAGGAAACTCTTTCAGTCCTAGAAACCAGTCCTGTACAACTGTACGCAGCCAATGTTTAAGTTCCTGAAGTTCAGCTTTCGGAGCTGTTTCTCTTGCAATATGAAGGCTGCCTAGTGCTAAGACAAAAAGCATCCTTTCAAATGCTTCATCTGTCAGAATGATGCAGCCATCGGTAGCACTGATCTTTCGAAAATTGTAATCGTACAATTCGAGTGCACATTGCTCAATGACACCTTCTGGCTTTTCTGCAAAACGTGCGCACTGGATCACAAGTTCTTGGAAAAATCGTTTCTCTCGCTCTGGGATCCCAGCAACCACCTCCTCAATTTTGGGCCTTTCCATTCCCCCTTTTTCCCAAGTATCCCAAAGTTTAGAAGTCATTTTTACTGATGCACTCGTAGCTCGGAGTTTTCGATATCTCTTTTGGTAAGTGGCTAAGAGTTCACTTGTTGTATGCTTCATCATTTACGTAACTCAATCTGTATCCTGCAGCGAAAGTTCTATTTCTTCTTCAGTAGAAACCTCTTCTCCTCCGACAAAAATTCTACTGATTTTTCCGGATTTCATTGCATCATAGAGATAGGCCGCGACAAGCCCAGCTGCAACGTTGCCCGCAAACGTTACAAAACCAGTTATTATAGCTTCAGCGGCAAAATTTCGACTATTACCTACGTGAGGCGGTAAAATTATTGATGCGTCTTCGATCTCTATTCGAGGCTCTCCTGAATTGTCGATTCGTAATTGCGACTTCAACCATTTTGGGTCAGAGAGCTCTATTTTGATTCTTTTTTCTACCATTTTTTTCTTAATAAATTATGCTTAATGATATGTAAAATGTACATAATGGCTCGGCCATAACGAGCTGAAAACATGACCCTTTTGGGCGGCTGTGAATAGCTTTGTTATACCGCACACAGGCGATTAAGGTAATTGCTTATTATAAATTACTGGCATCTGCCCCTTCCATACGTTCCAGGTATCATCATCACTAATCAGGTCGGCCATGAAGTGACCTACATTAATGCGACTGGTTGTACCTGCATTAAAGATTGCACTTCTTATCGGTGACGGATGTACCTCATACTCTGTAACTTCGCCATGCGTCTTTGGAGAAAGGTCACAACTTTACTAAGACAGTCCCTATAACCATCAATACAATGAGTTGTAGAAAGAAGAGGATATAGGTGAGTATGGAGAGCAGTATTCTGACGAAGGGCCTGTAGTTTCCAAAAAATTGATAAAAAGCCCAAAAGCTAAAAGCAATCCCAAGCAGCGAAGGGATCGCTTCAGTGATGCTGTCTTCAACGACGGCAAAGCTAGCCAGCAAATAAATGAGCATTTGCTGGCCAGTGATGTACATATTTAGTATTAGATGTTCGAAATAATTATAACGCGACTTCTTAAAAGCCAAATACGATGCGGCAGAGAAAAGAGGCAGCGTTAAGAGCACCGTGTAGGTGTGATTGTTTGTCAACCAGGTGAGGATATTAAGAATACCTGCGGCGACTGAATCTCCTTCGTCAGTAACACCACTTGTAAATCCAGCGGTAAAATCCTGAAAGAACGTATTGAGGCCTAAGAAATGGGTCGTTAATACATACAGAGCAGAGGTTAGGAGGACGTATGACAAGGGCTTAACATATTGCTTACGCTTTCCTTCTAAGTACCCCTTGATGCTGTTGCCCGGTCTGACGGTTAATTCTTTTATGGTGAAAAACAGGCCGCGATTGAGCTGAAATAGGTTATTGGTTACTTCGTCAACGATATACGTACGATCGATTCGTTTAACTCTGGCGTCTTGACCGCAATAATTGCAGAATGCACCTTCGAAACGTTGACTGCAATTTTTACAAACGGTGTTGCTCAATGGATATCTCAGGGTTCAGCTTCGTTCTAGCGCATGATACCCCCATTTGGTATGGGGGTGTGTGTACAACGTTTTCAAGCTACAAGATACCTGGCATCACTTCAAGGCTACTGAACTGCTTTTGGCCGGATAGGCTAACTTTCACTCTATCTCTTGATCTTCGATAAGGATACTAGAAACGACCTTCAGAATCCGGCATCTCCCAAATGCGGTGTGTCAAGTTGAATTGCTCGAATATCGCTTTTGCCTCTGCTAGCGTCCACTTCCGCCAATCTGCACGCATATGATTCCCATACCAGACTTTCGCAAATTCCAAGATTACCTCGGCTGGTTGGATATCTCCCTTTGGCAGATTATGACGCCTTGACCAGGTTTCAATATCTGCTTTTTCTGCAAATAACAGCATCGTCGAACACGTAAATATAACATTGTCCCATGCATTCGTCATTGGTATGGGGAAGTGAACATAGTAGCCGCTATCGAGAAGCGTTCCTTCTTTGATACGCAATTGCACTTGTTTACTGTTTGCCCCCAACGTTGTTGTAATAGTTACATCACCTCCCAACAGCGAAGCAGCACCCAAAGAGCACCAGGCACAATTTCCCCACCATTCCATCTCGTCTTTTCTGAGCAAGAAGTTTGTAGGAGCCATTGAGAAGGGATGGATCACCCAGACTTCTGAATTATGGGGGTGAAGGACTACACCGTGGTAAGCTTGCAGCGCAGTAAGCGCATTTCTTACAGCTGATTCAGTCTGTCCAAATTGATCTGCGAGGTGTGCGATGCTGGGGGCAAAACCTGTTTCTACCACATGGTTGAGAATGTAGTAGTGTAAGCGCGAATGACTCAACTCTGTCATGGGTTTTTTCTGACGAACATTCATTACTCATAGCTGCTCAATGTATATGCTCCCCTCAAGGGTATCGAATAGGTGTCATTCTTTCTTGATAGGGTGTGTAAAACGTAGCATTTTTTAGCCCTTCGAAGAAATAAGCTTTCAGTGTACAATTTTAATTAGACTGGCCACGTATCGGCAAGCCGATATCCTTCCGGCCAGGGATCACTTGGGTCTAACATCAATTGATGCGTTCCCGTAATCCAGGCACGCCCTGACACCGTAGGTACTATTGCTCCAATCTCTCCAACAGTTGTCACTGAGTCAATCCCACACTCGAATTCTGACCCGATGATCGACCGGGCTCGATATCGATCCCCAACGTGCATTCGTCCCTGAGCGTGTAGAACAGCCATTCGAGCTGAACATCCTGTACCCGTAGGTGACCGATCAATCTTACCGGGCCTGATGACCACCGCATTCGGACCAGATAATACTCCCTTGTCCTCTTCGAGAGGTCCGGCAAATTGACAGAACGACAGGTGATTCCACTCGGCATTTAATGGATGCCGAAACCCCAGCTGTTCATTGGCTGCTTCTGTGATCTTCATTCCCATCTGAACTAAGTCACGCGCTTCGTCTGGCACGATTTCAAATCCTAGGGTGGCTGCATCGACAATTACAAAGCTATCGCCCCCATAGGCCGTATCGACAGTGAGTGTACCAACGCCTTCCACTTCCACCGAACATCCAAGTTTATCCACAAAAGAGGGCACGTTTGTAATTGTGATTCGCTCAGCCTTCCCATTTCGACACTCTGCACGAGCTTTGACTAAACCACCCGGTGCTTCGATCAGGAGTTCTGTTACCGGCTCGGTCATAGGGACAATTCCTGTGTCGAGCAATACTGTGGACACACAGATCGAGTTTGAACCAGACATCGGTGGAGTATCTGCCGGTTCCATAATGATCCAGCCAATATGTGCACGAGGATCCTTGGGAGGAACCAGCAGATTTACATGCCGAAAAACCCCTCCGCGAGGCTCGTTCAGTACGAAGCGCCGTAAGCTATCATCGTTTTAGATGAACGTACGCTGCTCCCAAATTGAGTCACCAGGCGGTGGCGCCACGCCCCCAACAATAACATCACCGACTTCACCTTCTGCGTGGCAACTAACAACATGAATGATCTTTGACGTTCTCATTCTATTTGGATTTTCCGATGGAGGAATAGATTTCGGTCAAAGTAACAAAGTCAGAGCAGTTCAAGCAAGCAGAATATCAGTCAGCATCTCGCAGTACGTTATAATGGATTACTCATTCTAAAGACCGATTAACAAATGAGGGGTTGCTTTTTTAGCTACATATGGGAAACACGAGACGCCTTATAGCAAGATTGACTCTTATAGGTTATTTTCGAGGATACTCATTTGGCCTCCCTCGATAATCGCAATAAACACCATGAACGTAAATCTTGTACGCGGTTGCTTTTCTGCGCTATTCATACTGGTCGCTTCGCTTTCCTTCTCCTGCACGCCGCCGACACCCACTACGCTGCGCATCGCTACCTACAACATCGAGGACATCCGAACGCAAGATCTCAAGAATCCGAATCAGCCTCGCATGAAGGCTGCAGCCGCGCTTTTGCAAGAACTGCAGGCCGACATCCTCCTCATTAACGAAATTACCTACGATCAACCGGGCACGCCGGGGTTTGAAGAGGGAGACAAGGAGGGGGGAAATGCCACCCGGATGGCACGCACGTTTCTCGAACGTTCGCAGCAAGCCGAACTGGAGGTGCTCCAGTACCAGGTGTTCACTGCGCCGACCAACACCGGCCTTGCTAGTGGGTACGACTTGGATCGAAATGGTGTGGTACTCGATGCGATTCCCGAAGTACCAGCACCCGGCCCTGATGGCAGCTCGGCGCCCCAAACTGCGGAAGGCCGAACGTATGGCGGCGATGCATGGGGCTTTGGCATGTTTCCGGGGCAGTACGGTATGGCGCTGTATGTACGCGATGGCCTCACGATTCTGCACGACTCCGTACGCACGTTTCGCCTGTTGCCCTGGAAGGCGATGCCGGATGCGTTGCTGCCCATGCAGCCGGGTACGAATGATCTCTGGTACGAAGGCCCTGTTGGCGAAGCTTTTCGACTGAGCTCAAAAAGTCATTGGGATGTGCCTGTCCGCTTGCCGGATGGTCAAGTAATCCACTTTCTCGCCAGCCATCCGACACCGCCTGCGTTCGACGGAGAGGAAGGCCGTAACAAGCGTCGCAATCATGATGAGATTCGTTTCTGGGCCGATTACCTGGATAATGCACCCTATGTCGTTGACGACAACGGGCAACGTGGCGGGCTGCAGGACGGAGCTGCGTTCGTGATCCTTGGTGACCTCAACGCCGACCCCGACGA
>JAHQVL010000394.1 GCA_019634345.1 Rhodothermaceae bacterium | reverse complement strand
GCCTTCACGCATAAATTATCCTCATTCGTAGGCAAAGAAGCATCCGAACAGGTGAACGAGAACGTGTCAGCAGATGAGATGCGAAGGGTATCATGAAGGCCAATACGCAACAAGACCGTTTCAATATCATGATACCCGTCTTCCCGCTTTCTAAGGACATGCAACCCCATGTTGATCTTCGCCGGTGCCTTTCTTTCAAGAATCAATTGATAACCTCACGCGTTTAGGAGACCTCTTGCTAACACGATGCATAAATTGTAAGTTACACGCCTCCATCACTGCCGTCAACTGTTACACATCACGCCGTCCGCCTATTTCTATTTCGCTACAACTATACACGAAACCAAACTGATGAATCCACTATGGTTTATCTGTTTGTAATTAAGGCTTGATTAATGTGCTTTGTATGATTTCAATTAGGCAGTTGTTTGTCCTCTCACTGGTAATTGGGTTACTATTCCTTGCTCCACATTCTGTTGTCGCTCAGAACAGGACAACGCGTATCTTGACGGGGCAGGGTACCGGCCCAGGTGGATCGCAAGGGCCACAGCTTTTTGGCAATGACCCTGCTATGGCCAATCTGCTCATCCTTGCAGAAGGGGCAATAGATCCTTCTGCTTACATTGTAGGTCCAGGCGACCAATTCAGCATTTTTATTGGAGGCCCGGTCCCCATCCAAGCGTTGGTTCCTATCAGTATATCGGGGAAATTAATTGCCATGGATGCCGGATCCATAGAAGCAGCAGGCAAATCTCTCCAAGACGTCCAAAAGGAAACCACTGATCTTCTACGCGCCCAATACTCCAACGTCGCTATAGACGTAAGCCTGATTCAACCACGGCGTTTTTATGTGCATGTATCGGGATCCGTACCCGAACCAGGGCGCTATCCGATGCTCCCCCTCTCCAGACTAGACGACGCCATTCAACAAGCCTTTGCGGCTCAAACAGCCGCACGACCGGACCCGACCTCCAACAACGAAGTCCGAATCGTAGGATCTGCAACAGCTGAAATGCCGGCGACGCGGCCAGAATTCAAACCGTCCTTGCGGAATGTCACAGTAACCTCATCCCTGGGCGAAACCAATTCCTACGACTTGTTTCGATACTACGTACATGGCGACCTCGACCATAATCCGTATCTACAAGATGGAGATGTCATTCAGCTAAATGCGTATGACGAAGTCAGAAATGCTATTCTAATTACAGGCGATGTGGCTTCACCGGGACAAATAGAGTACAGAGAAGGTGATTCTGTGTTGGATGTATTACGCCTCGTAGCTGGCGACCTTGATCTGAACTCGGTCAAAACTGTTCGCCTGACGCGGCGCACAGAAAATAGTATTGCACCACCGGTTGACCTTGACATCCCTGCTATGCTACGTGGCAGTACGCCAGCCACGGATGTCCAAATGGGAGACCATTTGAACGTGGCGATGGAAGAGACCGCTACTGCTGCAGTATATGGGTTTGTGCAATTCCCAGGTACATATCCCATTCAAAGTGCTCAAACTACACTGCGCGAATTGATTGAACTGGCCGGCGGCCTGAAGGATGAAGCCAGCATAAAAGGCGCCTATATAGAACGACGTCAATCGCTATCGAGCAAACCGACAACAGAGGGAAGCAAGCTTGATTTCTTTGAGAGAGCCTACTTTAGAGAATCTCTGGCAAAAAACAGGATCTCTATCGACATTGCCACCGCCCTAGAGGCAGCGTCTCCAGAGATCCTTCTCTACAGTGGCGATGTAATCGTTTTCCCTCGTGACGAGCAGACTGTTTATGTAACAGGCAATGTGCTCAATCCTGGATACATTCCATACGTACCGGACATGACGGTTAACCATTACATTCAACAAGCGGGTGGGATGGGGCCGTTAACAACGGGCATTCTCGTTTTCGAAGTGGGCTCAGGAAAGGTCCACTCAAATATAAGCGCAATCATTCGCCCTGGTGATACGATTTTTATTAATCGTGAGGCGATGACGGACAATCCGGAGCTTCAGGCCTTGCTGCTGAGCGATGAAGCATCGCAACGCGCGGCACGGATTGCACGAACCCAAACAATCATCACAGGAGTCACTGCCCTGGTAAGCGTAGTCAATACCTTCTTGCTTATCCGGGACCGTCTTAACAATTAATTTCATCACATGCAGAAGCACACAGACGAACCGTTGACGGATACCCTTCGGCGCGGAGATGGAACTCCTTCTAACGCCCCGTACCTGGATGCCTTCTGGTATCTTGTAGCGACCCTCTTGAAGTGGCGTGTGTTCATCATCGGAATCACTGCATTCGTTGCCATCCTCTCTATCGTTCTCAGCCTGATGATGACGGAGTGGTACCGGGCAGAAACACGGCTGCTCTCGCCAGAATCCAGCGGTACCAATCCGCTCTCTGCTGCGCTGTCGAGCAATTTATCTGCCGCAGCATCTGCCTTACTCGGTCGGTCAGGAGGTGATTTTTTCCGGTATATCAGTATTCTATCCAGCCGCACGATGTATGAGAAGGTCGTTGACGAATTCGACCTCGTGACGGCATATGAAACGCAAGACAGTAAATACCCACGAAGTGCTGCGATCAAAATGCTCGCTGAAAACGTGGACTTCCCGATCGACAACGAGTACGAGTATCTCTCTATCGCCGTCTATGACATGGACCCGCAGCGTGCAGCAGACATAGCGAATTTCCTGGTTGAGGAACTCAATATCCGCAATCAAGAGCTCGCTGCACAGGATGCGTCCAACTACCGGACGTTTGTTGAGAATCGCCACCAGGAAGCCATTCGCGATCTCGATTCTCTTAAAACAGCCTCGCAGGCATTCCAACTGGAATACGGCGTATTTGACCTTGAGAGCCAGGCGCAGGTGTTCCTGGAGCAACTGGCAGCTATACGAACCGAAGAGATTACCTTAGAAATTGAATACGAAGCTCTTAAGGCACAATATGGGGAGGATAACGCCCGGGTTAAGACAGCTGGTTCAGCGTTTTCAACAGCGCGGCTAAAAACGCGCGAAGCCCTTGAGGGCCAAGAAGAAGTTTTCCCTGTATCCAGACAAGAATTCCCTACCGTGTTTCGGGAGTTTGTTGACCTCGAACAAGAGTTGCTGACTCAGAAAAGCATTCTGGAAGTCATCACTCCGTTGTTAGAGCAGGCCCGATTCCAAGAAGAACGAAAATACCAGGCCGTGCAGGTCGTTGACGCTGCTATTCCCCCCGAACGAAAAGCCAAACCAAAAAAATCCATTATCGTGATTGGCGCCACCTTATCCGCTTTCCTGGTTTCGGTTCTTTTTGTTCTCGGATTTGATTGGTGGCGAAAGAACTATTCGTATATCAGCCGGCGCATTCAGGAAGCTCGGTCAAAAGCCTGATCGGTAAGCCTACCAAGCTTACGAAGCCGGAGCGTTCACATGGACTACCCTCCAGATATTTTTCAGCGACATAAACAAGTAGGCGATTACCTGCTGTACGCAGCGCTCTCTGGGTTTGTATTAATCATCCTGTACATCGCCTGGAACTTCGCCGAAGATATCATCTATTTTCCGGTTGTTATTCTGGGCCTGGTTGCGTTTGCTATTCTATTCTCCAATCCTCGCCTCAACCTGATTGTTGTTCTTCTTGGATTCGTTTCTCTCACCGATTACAACAAGGGTTTTCAAATCACCGAAGTCATCTACGGACTGTATTTTGTCACGTACCTGGCCCATTGGTTTATCTCACGCGTATTCATCACGCGCGAACCGTTTGTCCGCACCCTTACGGACCGCGCTGTTCTCCTTCTTCTTATTGCTGTTACCTGTTATATCCCCGTTGCGGTCATTTTTAATGGCAATGTCTATGGCATTTTTGCGGAGTGGATCGCCTTCGTGCTCTTGAGTTTCTATTTCCCGATCAAAGAAGAAATACGAAATAACCCAAAAGGCGCCACCATTATATTATGCATCATCGGATTTATTGGAGTCTACATCGCTTTCAGAAACTTGCTCAATTACCGGGCGATGTTATCCAATGCCACCCAGATGTGGCAGGTCGCTAGAGGACGAATCGTCACCAACGACAATCTGCTAATGATCTCCTCCCTCTATGGGCTGATCCTGTTTACGTTTGCCCAGAAGTGGCGCCATCAAATCATCACGCTAGGTATTTTCATCCTCTTCTTTAGCGGACTCATCCTTACTCAAAGCCGAGGATACTGGCTCGCCTTTTTGCTTGGCGCCGGCTTCATGTTTCTGTTTCTAGATGGAAGCCATAAAAAGAGACTTATACTCGTCACCCTCGGTGGAAGTGCATCCCTGGCTTTGCTTGCCTTCATTTTCCTCCAGGATATTTTTTTACTGGTAACAAGCGGCCTGGCCGAGCGGCTGTTATCCCTTCAAACCGCGACAACTGCAGACATCTCACTCGTCAATCGATTCAGAGAAACGGCGACGGTCTGGGAGCATATACGGGTGAACCCGATCCTGGGATATGGAATGGGTGTGGGGTATGATTTCTTCGACATTACGAACGGCGTAACTGAAACGGATGCCTTTGTCCACAATGGATATGTCTCCTTGTGGTTCAAATACGGCATTGTGGGGCTTGGTCTCGTCCTGTTTTTCTGGTTCAGATCGATCATGAATGGGGTAAGAGCTTTCAGGACAAAAATAGCCCCGCCAGCCGTTCGCCTTGCCGGTCTATTTGGAGCCACAACGCTCACCGCATTTCTTCTTTCGACCCTTACTTCGAGTCCGTTTTTCCTCAACGACACGTTGTTTGCGTTTGGCCTTTTACTTGGCACCGCGGAGGGGGCATATCAACGCACCTTAGAGCAGGCCCCTGCATGACGACATTGACCCCGTGCCCGTCTTGTGCATCGCATAACACCCGGAAAGTGGGTCCTATTAGCGGTGCCTACTTATTTGCAAGCCACAACCTCGATGAAATTCTTGACGGCGGCTCGCTGTATGCCTGCTCAAACTGTCATCTCAACTTTCGTTTTCCCCTTCCCTCACGGGAGAAGCTTAATGAGCTATACAGAACCAGCAGCATAGACCACTGGCAATACGAGGAGTCTAAACGGTTCGACTGGTCCGCCACAAAAAAATGGCTGGACAAGCTTCATGAGGGCGGGTCCTTGTTGGATGTGGGGTGTTACGACGGTGCCTTCTCCGAGGTATTGGATGATCGCTGGCAGATGGCGGGGATTGAGATCAACGAAGAAGCCATTCAAATTGCATCCAAACGTGGCGTTCAGATTGTTGCCGAAGACCTTAGTGATCTAACGTCCGTGCATGAAGACGCCGGCTTGAATCAGTATGATGCCACTGTTGCATTTGACGTCATCGAACACGTGCCTGACCCACAGAAGCTGCTCAAAGATATGATGCAGGTGACTCGGCCGGGCGGGACGCTTATCGTTGCAACGGGGAATCGCGATGCCTTGTCATGGAAATTGATGGGTAGTTCGTACTGGTACTGCACCATTCCCGAACACCTTGCTTTCATAAGTACGTCCTGGTGCAAAACGGTTGCCCAGACGCTCAACCTGGAGTTGCTTCATATCGAAACGTACAGCCACGAACAGAATAGGACGTTAAAGCTGACCCTAAAAGAACTCACTTCCAATCTCCTCTTTCGATTCTCTCCCGGCCTATTTGCGCGGCTGCGCCGGGCCGGCTTTGGCGACAAAGACACGGACACCTTTGACGAGCTTGCCTACTACCCTCCTACCTGGACAACAGCGAAGGATCACCTGATAGCTATCTTTCGAAAGGGTTGATAGGGAGCTGAAGCCATGGATACGAACAAGGTAGTCCGAAACACCATCGTAGCAACCTCACAAGCTATTGTATATGGGATCACGCTGTTCTTTGTGTATCGCTATGTACTCGACGCACTGGGAGCAGAGTCGCTGGGTGTTTGGGCATTGGTACTGGCAACAACCTCTACAGCTAGCCTTGCAAACCTGGGTATTGCGACGAGCACCACAAAGTTTGTAGCCCAATATATCGCGCGCGATCAACCCGATACGGCAAATAGTATCATTCAGACGGCTGCTGTGTCGGTCGCACTCATATTGGGGATTGCCTTACCCCTGGTATATCCTTTGATATCAAACTTAATCGGCTATCTCATCCAATCAGACGCCTATTTGCCCGAAGCATACCTGATCCTACCGTACGCGATGCTCTCTTTTTGGCTAAACTCCGTCTCAGGTGTTTTTCAAGCCTGTATCGACGGATATCAGCGCGTCGACCTGAGGGGGTATCTGTTGATCGGTGCATCGCTGTTGTACCTGGCGCTCGTCTTTTTGCTCGTACCAACGCGAGGCATTGAAGGGCTTGCCCAGGCACAGGTTATTCAGGCCGGGATACTCCTGATAGGGTCGTGGGGGCTCTTGCGTTATATCATGCCTGCTCTGCCGATCGTGCCCTTCAGATGGTCCACAGCCACATTCAAAGAAATCATAGGCTACTCCTTAAACTTTCAGGTTATCGCCATCACACAATTGCTTCTTGAACCTGTAGCCAAAGCCTTACTGTCTCGATTCGCCGGATTGAGTACACTGGCTTATTTTGAAATGGCCCACCGCATGGTGTTTCAGATACGTTCCTTAATCGCAGCCGGCCATCAAGCCATTGTACCAACTATTGCAGATGCTCAAGAACGATCTCCGGGCAACCTCTCAAAGATCTACAACTACTCGTTCAGGCTGTTGCTCTTCCTAATCGTCTTTGGCCTTCCATTCTGCATGATGCTTACTCCCTTCGTTTCATGGATTTGGATAGGCGAGTACAATGCTACATTTATCTTGTTTGCGAATCTCCTGTTTATTGGTTGGTTCTTAAACTTACTGGCGAACCCGGCTTATTTTGCGAACCTGGGTACAGGAGAATTGAAATGGAACGTAATAGGCCACATCGTTATTGGCGTCCTTAACCTGAGCCTCGGCATCATGCTGGGACGTGCATTTGGGGGTACTGGAATCACAATTGGCTTCATTGCCGCTCTCCTGACTGGCAGCTTCATTATCATGATGGCCTACCATAAGAACTATCACATTTCGCTGCTGCGTTTGTTTAGCGTCCGAACGGTATACCTTGCCCTCGCTAGCATCACTGCACTTATCGCCACAGGCTTTCTTTTTATTACCTACTTTGAGGATCTACCAGCACTTACCCTGATTCTTATCAACCTTGCTGTCTTCCTCCTGATAACGGCATGGCCCGTCTGGCAACACCCGGTACCTAGAACTATTCTTTCCCTGGTGCAGTCCCGTTTTTCGCCACCAACCCCTGATACTCAGCCCGGACCGCATGAGCGCTAATCACCTGGTCATATTTGAACCCAATGCGGGTGGGCATCATGGGTTGTTCATCCAGCACTTACTCACGTATTGGGGCGAAGAGCAGCTCAACGGTGTGATCGAGTTGATCGTTACACAACGGTTCCTCGATACCCACCAGCAAATAGCTACGCTGCAATCACGTTATTCCAATGCTGATATACGCGTCTCTATCATAGATCCGTTGCCTCCTATCAAGGGCGGCTCAATACGAGGATTGGTTAAGCATGATCTCAGGCAGGGCGGCCTATTAAAAAGGAAGCTTTCCGAGATTCGCCCTACACATGCGCTCTTGATGTACTTTGACCATCTGCAACTATCGATGGGTACAACG
>JAHQVL010000393.1 GCA_019634345.1 Rhodothermaceae bacterium | reverse complement strand
TCTGGTTTTTTTGCCAGGCATTTATCGATGATATGCTGATATGCCGGGGGAAAGGACGGATCATGGGCCTGGAGGGGCTTGGGGTCCTTGTTAATCACCGCATACATCACCCGGTGCAGATTGCTCTCGCCGAATGGTTTTTTGCCCGTCAACATCTGGTACATCATTACACCGGCACTCCAGATATCCGCACGAAAATCCACCTCATCCCCTAGAAACATCTCGGGTGCTACGTAATGGGCTGTTCCAAGCGTATGCTCGGACCGCGTAATACGTGAGGCATCCAACAACTTAGCTAATCCAAAGTCGAGCACTTTCAAATAACCGTTCTTATCGACAATAATATTTGTCGGCTTAATGTCTCTATGGACTATAGACGCTTTGTGTGTGTGCAGTAGCCCCCTGGCAAGCTGATATTGTAAGTTTACAGCCACAGCAAAGGGCAATGGCTTTTTATCTTCGAAGAGCGATTGCAACGAAGAGCCGTCCACATATTCCATTGCGATGTAGGGCGTCCCTTCCCACTGATCCACATCGTATATGGTAATAATATTGGGATGATTAATGGCCGAAACGGCCAACGCTTCCCGCTCAAACCGTTTACTTACCTCTTCGTATTCTTCCAACTGGCCCACTAAAAACTTCAGGGCTACTTTGCGCCTCAAGCGGACATGTTCGCCCAGATAAACGGTGCCCATTCCGCCACGGCCAATGGGGTGTTGCACGACATAATTATCAATTCGGGTGTCTACAGGGATGCGATTGGCATGAATGACCTGGGCAAGAGGTGGAGGTTGATTTTGGTTGCTGATCTCAGTGAGCTGGTCCAGTTTTTCTTTTATCTGCACGAGCTCATTTTCGTGCGACTTTAATTTCTTGGACGTCGCATAATCACGCAAGGCATACCTGATGGATCGTTCTAGTAGCTGCGTTGTAAGCCCGGTCTTCTCCAGAATATCAGAAGCCCCAACAGCGGTTAGGCTTTCCTCTACATTGTCATTGTGTAAGTTAGTTAACACAATGAAGGGTTTGTCGACTCGTTCCGATCTTGCAAAAGCAAGCAGATCATATCCCGTTTTAGGCCCTAATTTATAATCGATCAAATAGATGTCGTGGGTATCCTGCTTGATGTTCTCGCAGCCTTCCTCGTACGTCCGTACCCAATCCACTTCAATAAACCACTCTTGTGACTTTCGCAAAAGCTGATTCAACACGTCATAATCTACGTGATCGTCCTCAACAATGAGGATATTGAGTATATGTAAAGCCTGGCGTTCCAAATCAATACGCTGCTATGGCAGATTCTAGCCGATCGTAGTGTTCAAAAATGGAATCAAAACTCGATCTTTCGAGCTGCTCTTTGACATCTTGGGTTGCGCCAAGAAGCTTTAGATCCCCACCCCGATTTTTAAACGAGGTTAAGGCACTCACCAGGATGCCCGTACCTGCGATACTCAACCAGGATAGACCAGACACATCAAGGACAACATGCTTATTCTCCCCGTCTAATAGTTCTTGAAACGTCGTGCACAACTCGGTGGACTGCGGCCCTCCGAATAAATTTCCTTCCAATGAAAGGAGTACAATGGAGTCCTGTATTTTTTTATCGATCCTCATTTTATTGGGGCTTTGATACCTATTAAAGCGAAAGGAGTAGAGAATTTGCGCCTACTCGTTGTCGATTGGCTTTGAAATCACAATCACCAGGTTTACACCTGCCGGTTCACTCATTACGTAGTGTTGCGCGCCTGGAGCGCCGGACTCAGCTAATCTCATGCACTCCTCGTGCGTCCGATAAATGAGATGCCAGTCCATAGCCGCTTCCATGATCGGCCGAATAATGTGATCCGCGAAGTTGCCAATGAGCATGATCCCACCTGGCTTCAAGTTTTCATATAAAGCAGCAATCACTTTGATGGCCACTTTATCTGCCAGGTAATCAAATAGGCCTAATGAATAGATGATGTCCTTCTCGCCCAGATCAACGCGCCTCCGAACCAGTTCCAGGACACCGGCATTGATAAACGTAGTCGTTAATCGATCTGAGTCTGGGATGGACCTTTTTGCATACGCCATTGCATCTTCATCCTGATCCAGCAAGGTCCAATGAATGGGGCCGGGCATGCCTTCGATCAGATGAAGGGTGGTAGGCACTTCCCGCGCTGGCCCACAGGCAATGCTCGCAATCTCTAATTTCCCTAGTTCTGCAAGCCGTTGTTGAACGACGCCGTGAATGATATACGCTCTATTCTTGACGGCATTCGCAGCCGGGCTGTCGAAGATATAATAATTGAATAGCTTGGCCAGATTGCTCGTTGCTTCAAACACGGTGTCATCATATACGTAATTCATCATCTGATAATCACCGGCGTACCCCTGAGGCTTATCAAGACATCGTTTGAAAAACGGGCTGTCATTCACTGCGGCAACCATCCGGGGAAAACGATCCGCCAATACGGCGCGCAGGGATTCCGTATCAGGATACTCCACTATCATGCGATCCCAGAACACCTGAAATACGCGGGTGAAGGAAGGAAATACATCCATCAATTCAGCATCCGACAGATCCTTTACTTGCTCGTCGAAATCGGTTAGGTACGCAATAACATCGTCAAACCGCTGATCCAAATCCTTTCCTGCTGGATCGGTGCCATTCTTCACTGTCCGAGCTTGCCGCCTCATCATGCTTTTATCCAGATCTCCTTCCACTTTCTCAATTTCGGCTATGGCATCATAGGTAATCGCGATCCCACGATCTACGATGTTCTCGAACTCAAGCGACGTTTCCAACCAATTCTGTGGAATGCGTGGCCGAACCAGTACGTCACACCCAACTTTTGAGAAAGAAATATCGGTATTGGATTCCCATCCCAACAGCTCATACATCTTCGGCTCCAACTGCTTCTTCACCGCCATTTCCCGCACATCGTCAGACTGGATAACTTTGCCTTGAATACCGAATACAAAGTCGCAATTTTCAGCGTATAGAATGTCAGCGGGGAGCGGAGAAAAAACAGCGCCATCGGCAAGCAATAGATCGCCTTGCAGCGCGCCGTCTCCCCGGTTTGCTGTAGCTGGATTGAGCAGAGCGGCTTTGAGCGCGTTCTTCACATTGCCATGCCGGATGATTAAAGGCCTTTGTGATGTTTTTTCAGAAGCCACAATAAAAAGTGGAATCTTCAAATGCCGGAAATCAGGATCCCAACCGGCTAACTCAACAAATACGTCTGCAAGTACACCTGACAAATCCTCTCGGGCTGCTGGCTCCTTTTGCCATGAGTCCTGCAGCAATCGTAATAAACCTTGACTATCCTGATGCTCCAGAATCAGTTCTTTGATTTGTGCTGGATCAAGCCCAGAAGCGTAAAGAGCACCTATAAAGGCCCCAATACTGCTTCCTGAGACGGCTGCAACTGGGATGCGGAGTTGGTTTAGGGCAATCAACATCCCTAGATCAACAAACCCTTCAGGCAATCCAGCGCCCAGCGTCACTCCTATTTTTTTTGCGCCTTGAAGCTGCGGGGCAGAGGGAGATAATTGTAATCGAGTTACGCTGTAAGAGTTTAACGTTGTATTCATGAGCTAATAAATAAATACACAACAAGCGTGTATCACACGGCTGCTAAGATGGAAAAATTGGGAGGGAGTATGGAGATACTAGAATACTAGATCACCATGCTTCCAATAGCATCATGTAAACACTCTATATTTCGAGGGTCACCTCCCAGTCCAAAGAGAGTGGGAAAGCCCAATGCTGTTGCTAAGAGGTAGGGCTCGAAGGGCACGACAGGAGAAGGCAGCCAGGCAGTGATGCTCAGCGCAGTGCACCCAGCTAGAAAAAGATTCGTGAGGGTTGGGGTCGCACTTATAAATGGCAAGAATGTGCCCACACTTTATCTTTTTATACTCCTTCTCATCATGAAAAGATGGAGTAGATGGGGCATTTTTTAAGGTATTCGTAACCCTTTGGAAAATCGAACCGTATATCCCTTGGACTCCACTATCGTCTCCGCACCGCCCTCCGGTGCCCCTCATGACGACTTACCTCTAACAAGCCACCCTATTTCGCATGAAGCGTACTGGTAGAATCATCCTCATTATTGTCATTTTGATCGCTATAGGCGGTGCCTCCTGGTATTATGTCACAAACAGCCAAAATGGAGATGAAGAAGAAATTCCCCATGTTGTAGTAGAGCGTGGAGATATCGTCGATAAAGCACTCGCTGTAGGTACGATCGAGCCTCGTGTTGAGGTGAGTGTAAAATCCCAATTCTCAGGCGTGGCTCAACGGTTGTTTGCTGATGTAGGCGATTATGTTCGAGCAGGCGATGCCCTGATCGAGATCAAACCAACGCCTACTCCTCAAGAACTCGTCGACGCCGAACGGCAGATAGAACTTCGGGAGTTAGAAGTAAGAAACCTCGAATCTGAATACAATCGACAGAAAACTCTGCACGACAAACAACTTGTTGCCACCCAGGATTTCGAGCGAGCCGAACGCGCCTACGACGAAGCCAAACTCCAGGTCCAGCTTGCTAAAGATGAGCTGGAGCTCTTACGAAAAGGCCAGGTTTCGACCTCTAAGGGAACGTTCGAATCCACCGTTCGCGCTCCCGTCAGCGGATTCATTCTCGACAAAATGGTCGAAATCGGGGATAATATTGTACCTCTTACCTCGTTCCAGGAAGGTACCGTCCTCATGACCATGGCGAACATGGATGATCTCATCTTCCGAGGTACGGTAGACGAAATCGACGTAGGCCGGCTTGACCAGGGCTTGCCTGCTGCCGTAAAAATTGGCGCGCTCCCTAATGCCAATGTCGAAGCCGTACTTTCCAAGATCTGGCTCAAAGCAGAAAAAGAAGAAAACTCCACCGTCTTCCCCGTTGAACTCGAGATTATCAGTGCCACCGAGATGGATCTTGCTCAACCCGAAGCACCTCCAACCGAAGTGGTTCTACGAGCGGGGTATTCTGCTAACGCTGAGATCATTATCGAAAAGCGAGATCAAGCCCTGCTCATCCCAGAGCGAGTCATTGAATTCTCCGGCGATACGGCCCGTGTAAATGTATTATTGGCAGACAATACGCTCGAAGAACGAATTATCCAGACGGGCCTCAGCGATGCCATCAACATTGAAGTTGTTGACGGCCTGGATGAAGGCATCCGTGTGCGGGAGAAACCACCTAAAGAAATCGAATAGTCGCTCTGGCCCACTAAGAAGACATGAACGTACTAACCACACTCTCCCAACTTTTCAGCGATCTTCGATCCCAGAAGCTCCGTACCTTTTTGACGATCCTCGGCATCACCTGGGGTACGGTAGCGGTGATTGTGTTGCTGGCGTTCGGAGTCGGACTCGAAAAGCAGTCGCGCAAAAACATGCACGGCATGGGCGACGGCATCGTGGTGATGTTCGGCGGGCAAACAACCTTACCTTTTGAGGGCTTCCCGGACGGCCGTCCGATCCGCTTACGCGAGGATGACGTCCCGATGCTTAAGAGCGAGATTCCCAATATCCGCCATATCAGCCCGGAATACATCAACCGAAATACACCAATCCGCAAAGGCCAAGCCGTCACTACCCCGGCTATCACGGGCATTGACCCTATTTATGGGGACATGCGCAATGTGATTCCGGAGATGGGCGGACGATTCATCAACGACCTGGACATTGATAAACGTCGGCGCGTTGTTGTGTTAGGCGATGAAATCAAAAACTTGCTCTTTGGTGACGATGACGCTGTAGGAGAACAGGTCATGATGGGTGAAACTCCATTTGTCGTCATCGGTGTGATGCGGCCTAAGACCCAAAATTCCTCGTACTACTCGCGCGATAAGGACCGGGTCTTTATACCTACGAGTACGTTCAGCGCAATGTATGGCAATCGATATTTGAATAATATTATCTACCGCCCTGTAGACCCTGATCTCAGCGAGGCCGTTGAACGAAGCGTGTTCGAAGTGATGGGCCGGCGGTACCGGTTTAATCCGGATGACGATGACGCCCTCGGCATCTGGGACACCAATATGCAAGACAAGTTCATGAAGAACTTCTTCCTGGGCTTTAACATCTTCATGGCGATCATCGGCAGCTTTACACTTACTGTGGGCGGCATCGGTGTTGCAAACATCATGTATGTGGTCGTCCGGGAGCGTACTAAAGAAATTGGTATCAAACGATCTGTAGGTGCACGCAAGGGAGATATCCTCACCCAGTTTTTCTTTGAGACCTTTATTATTGTTGGCATCGGCGCCGTGGTAGGATTCCTGCTTGCAATGGGGCTTATTCAGGCCATTGGCATGCTTCCGATCCAGGAGTTTGTCGGTACCCCAGAATTGTCCCC
>JAHQVL010000392.1 GCA_019634345.1 Rhodothermaceae bacterium | reverse complement strand
GGTGCGACAGTGATTATTGCCATGATCATGTATTCCATCGACTTTTACCGGGATATGCGGCGAGCGCGCCAGACTGCTTTGGTGGCTGAACTTCGTGCCTTGCGGGCCCAGATAAACCCCCACTTTCTCTTTAATACGCTGAATTCCATCGCTGCCCTGGTACACAAGGATCCGGACGAAGCCGAACATGTCGTTGAAGAGCTGGCAGATCTCTTTAGATACACCCTTAGGGCCTCTCAATACCCTACCGTTTCCCTTGCTGATGAGCTTACGGCGACCAATCGGTACCTCGCTATCGAAAATGCCCGCTTTAGAGATCGAATGACGGTTATGCGGGATGTCGACGAGAGCCTTCTTGATGCACGAGTACCCAGTTTGCTTATCCAGCCTCTTGTGGAAAATGCAGTCAAGCATGGGGTTTCGAAGACGGAAGATCATTGCGGCATCTCGTTAAAGATCAGCCGGCACGATGAATCCATTCTCCTCTCTGTTCGAGATACGGGCCCTGGCTTCTTTTCTACAGATCCAGGGGAGGTGTTTGTGAATGGCACGGGCCTCGCAAACGTACGTGATCGCCTGCATCTTCATTTTGGTGCAGAGGCCACGTTTACCATTTTAAACGATGGAGTAGAACTCGCCTTTCCGTATCGGGTTGAGGCGGATAAGCCCTTGGAACAGCTACCCGAACTATCTACCGATAAGCAGTGAGGATGTTAGACGTCTGCATCATTGATGACGAGCCTCTCGCGAGGGAACGGATGCGCAGCCTTCTTGAACGGGCTGATATCGACGTATCCATAATCGGAGAAGCCGGCAATGGGAGGGAGGCGATCCCCATGATCCATGAGAAGAGGCCATCGCTCATCTTTCTAGACATTCAGATGCCCGGCCTTACCGGGTTTGATGTAGTCGATTTGATCGCCCCACCCTTACCCCACATCGTATTTGTAACCGCGTTTGATCAATATGCGCTGCAAGCCTTTGAGGTCCATGCGCTCGATTACTTGACCAAGCCCGTCAGCCTGGAGCGATTAAACCGCTCATTGCATCGTATCACCCGGCTGATCTCGGAAAAACAAGCAGAGGAGGGGTTGGATACCTTGCAGGAAGCAAGGAAAAGCCAACCCTTGAGAAAGCTGACCCTGCAACTAGGAAAGAAGATGCGGATCGTTGACCCTGAAGAAGTTCGCTACTTCGAAGCGAAGGACAAACTCGTGTTTGCACGCCTGTTCGACGGCAAAGAATACCCCACGCATTTCACCCTTCAAACACTCGAAGAACGGCTAGACGAAGCAATCTTCATCCGTTCACATCGCGCCTTTCTGGTAAACATCCACACCATCCGCGAATTATCCACCTGGTTCTCCGGCACCTACCAGATGCGCCTCGACGACAACACCCTCCTCCCCGTCTCCCGCCGCCGCGCCCGAACCGTTAAGGACATCCTGAACGGATGAGTTCAAAGTTCAAGGTTCAAAGTTCAAGGTTCTCCACTTCGGAAATTCAACTAACTTTGAACCTTGAACCTTGAACCTTGAACCTTGAACTTTGAACCTTGAACTTCTGCCACCCATCCACCCCGCTCGACCGTTCATCCAGTATTTCGACCGAGTATCCGGGAGGCGTATCCCTGCGCCTATTTATTCGTGACATTGAAAGCGAGTCTTCAATCTTACTTAAATAAACTGGATCATGAAACGCATCCCATTTCTTTTGATATATGCGCTGTTTTCCCTCAATGCATTTGCGCAGACCAACACCGGTATCATCGCTGGGAAAGTGGTTGATGAAGCCACTAAAGAACCCCTGATTGGCGTTAATGTGCTCATTGTTGATACCCCATTTGGTGCCGCAACCGATGAGAATGGAACGTACGCTATCCCGAATCTCCCCGTAGGTACGTATAGGCTTTCCTTTCAGTATATCGGATACCAGATGGTCATTGAAACGGATATCGTGGTGCGTACGGAGCGTACTTCGGTCGTTGATGCGGACCTTAAGTTTACCATTCTTGAGACGGATGGCGTTTTGGTAACCGCTGAGTATTATCAGAAAAACCAGACGGAATTAACGAGTGTTGTCGGCTTTTCGACAGAAGAAATTCGTAGATCACCCGGTGCCGGGCAGGAAATTACCCGTGTACTCAATGCCCTGCCCGGCGTTGCCTCTCGTGGAGAAACAAGCCAGGACCTGTTTGTGCGTGGAGGCAGTCCGCTCGAGAATGGATTCTACATCGACAATATCTTCATCCCTAATGCCAGCCACTTTACAACAGGTGATGGATCTACGTTTGGCCCTACAGGCCTCATCAATACGGAATTCGTAGACAATGTAGATTTCTACTCGGGGGGCTTTTCTTCTGCCTATGGCGACCGCCTATCGTCGATCAGTATGATTCGGTATCGAGATGGAAATAGTAACAGAGTAACAGGCGAATTGGGGCTTAATTTTGCAGGTGGAATTGCGATCGTAGAAGGGCCTTGGGCGAAAGGAAAAGGGTCATTTTTCGTATCAGGCCGCCGGAGTTACCTGGACCTCATTGCAAATGCCATCAATGCTGGAGGCGCTCCTTCATTTGGTGACATCCAGGGGAAGATGACCTATCGGTTCAATAATAAGCACAGCCTAAGTCTCCTCAATCTATTTGGCCAAAGTGAGTTTGATCAGCAGGCGGAGGATGCTGAAGAGGATGGAGATAACGAATTTCTAAAAATGGTTGGAGCACAAAACACCGTTGGTTTGACATGGCTTGGGATATGGAACGGCAATGGGTATTCATCAACGTCTGCGTCCTACTCTTTCCGAACGCGTGATTTTACTTCTCAACGCCTTGTGGATAATAGCTTTAAAATCGATGAGGAGCTTCGCACCGACTACTTCAACGTGCGCAATGTGAACTTTTTTCAGCTCAACCCTCGGTTTAAAGCTGAATTTGGTAGTGAACTGGCTTATGAAGAAGGGACCTTTGAAATTATCCAAGATGCCTACACCAGTAGAGCCGGTATTGAGCAAGAAGGATTTATCCGGGATTTGGATGAGAACAACCTACGCGTTGGGTCTTTTGCCAGCTTTATTGCCAGGCCGCTTCCTCGTTTGCAACTTACTTTAGGTGTCCGCGGTGATTACACCTCTCTGAATGAGGACTTCACTGTGTCTCCTAGAGCTGCCCTGTCCTACCAGCTTACATCTAAACTGGCTATAAATGGAAGTGCCGGCGTTTTCCACCAGGCCGTTCCGCTCTATATCACGGCACAGCATCCTGCAAACGCAGCGTTAGATCAGATGCAGGCGCGCCATTTCATCGTAGGCGTTGATTACATGCTTACACCGGATACCAAGTTGACCATCGAAGCCTACGAGAAGCAATACCGCAACATGCCGATCCAGGATATAAATAACTCACTGGGCGATCCAAGCTATGCATTGGACAATCGTGGCGAACTCCTTGGAAGCCTGGCCAGCAACGGTGAGTCATACGCACGTGGTGTCGAAGTGCTCTTGCAGAAAAAGCTGGCTGAGCAGGTGTATGGATTGGCAAGCGCATCCTACTTCCGTGCGCGTTATACGGACGCACAGGGTGTGGATCGCAACCGCCTGTTCGACAACAAGGTCCTCTTCAACGTGATTGGCGGGTACAAACCCAATGACATCTGGGAGTTCAGCGTCCGCTGGACGTACTCGGGCGGTCGACCTGTCACACCGTTAGACGAAGCGGCTTCTGAGCAGTTTGGTGACGAAGTATGGGATATTTCATCCTTCAATGCAGAGCGTTTACCTGCCTATCATGCCCTGTTTGTCCGAGCAGATCGTCGATTCAACTTCAAGTCGAGCAACATGGTCACCTTCCTCAGCCTGTGGAATGCCTACAGCCGCTCGAACGTGGAAGATTACTACTGGAATATCAATGAAAATCGGACAGACGAACGCAACCAATTCTCACTCCTACCCATCATTGGTATCGAGTTTGAATTCTAAACTATGATCACAAGAGACTTGTGATCCGTGTCGGGTTGCGAGGCAATAAACGCGAAACCGAAATAATTATGAACACTGGATTTCTTTTCTCAGCGACACTATTTAATGACTGGCGTGTGGAGTTTTCTATTCCTCAGGATGAGAGGCACAATCAATCGGTACGGGCTGAGTTTGATGATTGGTTTAGAGTGCTCCGAGAAGTTGGCCTGCGATTGGATCATGATTCGCTCGTTAAGCCGTTAAGTGAACTCTGGCTGGGCTCTTTTCGCTTCATGGAGGCGGGTATGCTGGATGAGGCACACCTTGATTTAATCGAGGAGGTGGACGTGCTGCTCAGTGAGTTGAAATCCAGTATGGGACATGGCGTTGATCCCAGGATGGAGAGAATTATAGCCCATCTTACTTATTATGCCCACAAAGCCAGAACATTGAGTTACCCAAACTCCGATATCGCCTTAGCCATGAAGCCTCCCATTGTTGGAAGCGTCTGGGATATTACGTGGGAAAACCTGGTGATCACTCCTGCTCGGCAAAGCCTTTCGATGTACTACAAACAGAGTGAAACAACCCCTTTTCGCTTATCTGTAACGGATAATGGGTTTGTGTGTGAAAGAGGACATGAGGGCCATTGGCACTGGCGGCAGCATGCCGGAGGACGGTTTGCTCTCCAAATAGGTGGCGATTATCCGGTAGGATGGGGGTGGTATCAAGAGGAAGAACAGCAAGAGATCACCGTCCATTTTTACAAATCCGCGTATGCTCGTGCATTTGAACGCATGCGGTGGGTGCGTCGTGGATGAATTGAGTTTGGGTATTGGTAAATAGATAAAAAATAGTTATATAGATACCCATACCCTGTAATTCCACATCACCCCAGGGAATTCAAAGCCCCCACTGTTCTTCTCATGCTTTGAATTCTAATTATATGAATCTTCCCTTGTCTAAAGAAGCGCATATTGCGATTCGGTACGCAATCATGCATGCGTATAAAGAAAAACTAGATCCCCAGAAAAAAGATTATACCATCCAGGTAGCCCCAAAGTGCGAAGTGTGTGACGGGCATGGTACCGCCTATGGCATTGAGTGCACAGAGTTACACGATGTTGATCCCGGCGATCACATGTTTCATTATGTCTGTTCGCACTGTTTTTCACAACTCGTAATCTGCACAGATCACGTTTCGTTTAATATCACCAACATCGGATACATAAATACGGCGACTGGTGAGATTCTTTATTATTGTTCAGAGAGTCAGTATCCTAAAGGGACCGAGTACCAGGTGAGAGGGAGGTCGTGCGAAAGGAGTGTCTATGTGGATTACTTATCAAAGATCAAGGAAATTGCTTTAGCGAATCGGAATAAACGCATTGCAGACAGCAGGAAGTTTTTCGAAATCGAAGAAGAGTCTGTAGCGCGTCCCAATTTTCCTTTGAATTAAGGCAAAAGGATTGAATACAGATTGACTGGTAATGCGAATCAAATTCTAGTACTTTTTGGAGATTGTTGAGCGTCTGAGAGCACTAGACTATGAATCAAACCACCGTTATTCGAGCGGCCACAGTGGCCGACGCAGGGATCATTGCGGACATCTACAACGAGTCGATTCGGGCCGTGGACTCCACGATGATCGACCAACCGATCGATAGTGAAGAGATTCTGGAGCAGATGAAGGCGTTTTCTGAGAAGGAGGGTTATTTTGTGATGGAGCGGGGAGAATACATGGTGGGCTGGGGTGTTATCAAGCGGTTTGGCAAAGGGTCCGCCTACGAGTACACCGGCGAAACTTCGGTCTTTCTCCGCCGATCAGAAACCGGGAAAGGATACGGCACAAGATTAAAAAGCTACGTTTTGGATCAGTGCAAAGCCTTTGGCTACCACCATCTTACAGCAAGGGTTTGGGCCTCAAACAGTGTAAGCATCGAGTATAATAAACGATTTGGGTATGAGGTCGTTGGTATTCAGAAGGAGATTGGTTTTATGGGGGGAGAGTGGCAGGATATAGCCTTGCTGCAACTCGTATTTAATGAGCCATCTCCTGAAGGTGCAGAGTTCAACGTGCAGGGTGCAGCAGTTGGGTTGAGGCCGTATAGCAATCGGGGAGGGTATCGGTTCGCGGCGGAGGTTTGTGCAAGTGAAAAGGAGGAGTTAAAGGGATCTATGAAAAAGGCTGAAGAGGAGGGCTATCACCATGTTTTGGCGTGGGCGAAGATGGATGAGGTAGAGATGTATGAGTCGGTTGGGTTTGAGGTTGTGGGGATACAGAGAGAGGTTTATTTCGACCGAGATGGATGGGGGGATGTGGCAGTGATGCAGTATGTGGTTTGAGATAGATTTTTCCTACGACATAGTCGTAGGAAGACTTGTTAAACCCCTTTGGGGTTGTTTTCACGAACCAGAATAAGAATCCCCAAAGGGGATAAAGAATTTTCCCCACGGCTATGCCGTGGGAGAAGACCTTTATACTAACTTTACACGTATAGATCATGCCTCCACTGACTACCGAAGAACTTTCCCTACTCCGTAAACACGACACGCCGACCGTGTGCAATGTGATCGAACTATTCGATATCCGGCCTAGAATATCGGGGTATATGGATGAGCGGATACAGGCCTGCTTTCCGGAGATGCCTCCGATGGTTGGGTATGCCGCGACCGCCACATTCAGAGCGTCTCACCCGGCACAAGGCGATGTCTATGCGAGCCTGGAAGATCAGGTCGCTTCCTTTAAAGAGAATCCAGGGCCCGCCGTGGTGGTATTTCAAGATCTGGATGATCCCATGGTAGCAGCTACTTTTGGGGAGATCATGTGCACCACGTACAAATCCTTTGGGGCCGTTGGATTGATTACAAGCGGCGCTGGAAGAGATCTGGACCAGGTCCGCGCGATCGATTTTCCCGTATTTACTAACGGCACCATTTGCTCCCACGGATACAGCCATACACTGGCTATCCAAATACCGGTTCACGTAGGAGGAATCACCATAAACCCAGGCGACTTGCTCCACGGCGATTGCAACGGGGTAACTACTATTCCGAAGGACATAGCCGGCCGGATTGCAAGAGCATGTGATCCATTTATGGAAGCAGAAGCTGTGATTCTCAATTATCTAAACGACGGTGCTGTTACCCGGCAAGGGCTGGCAGACGCTCGGGCCAAGTGTACGGCTATGATTGCTGCGTTAAAGGAACAGGTGCAGAATACACCGTGAGCCCTTCGATATCGCCTGGAGATTGACGTACAATCAAGCTACTCAGCCAAGCTACACCTACACAGACCACTGTACCGATAGCGCCAAATAATAAGCTGTTGAGTGAGGTCGCATAGGTACAGTAGGCGATTGCGGCCACGGATACCATCGCACCAATCCAGGCATGGGTAGCTGTTGTGTTCCTTGTAAAAATACCCAGCGTAAACAGCCCACCCAACATACCAAGGAAAAGGCCGATGAGTGTGAGAAAAGCTCCCCATAGTGCACCTAAATCCCAGGAGGCCATGAGCAAAGCGCTTGCTGTACCCAGGAGACCAAGGAGTATGGTCAGCTTGCGTGCAAAAGACAACCAGTCCCTCTCCGGCCTGAATCGTTGAACGAAGTCGACAGTCACTATCGTCGAAATAGCATGCATCGATGAATCCAGGCTGGACATAGCAGCAGCAAATACCCCTGCGATGACGAGGCCGGCCAAACCGGGAGGCATCTCATTGGCGATGAACCAGGGAAACAACTGGTCCGCTTTTTCCAGCGCAACCAGTTGATCGGGGGCGTTTAAGTAAAATACAAATAAGGCCGTCCCAAGAAAGAAAAAAAGAATCGAAGCGGGTATGGCGAGCAATGCTCCCGTCCAGATTGCACGGCGTGCTTTCTGCTCAGTTGACGTAGTCATGTACCGTTGGACGACGGCTTGATCGGTCGTATAGGGTAGGAGGTTAGCAAACACCATCCCAATGAGGATGACCAGAATGGAGTCGGATTGGAGATCTATGCCTGGATTAATGAATTCAAACTTGTCATTCGCAACGCCATCCTGAATAATCTGTGCAAACCCACCGGGTAGTGCATGGGCAATAATCACGAGTGCTGCCAGTGCTCCGCCGATAAGAACAACAGCTTGTAACGCATCTGTCCAGATGACAGCTTCCATGCCTCCTAAAACGGTATATATCGTACTGAGTATGCCCATCAGCGCAATGCACAGATAGAGATCCAACTGTGTAACAGCACTGAGCGCCAGCGCAGGCAAGAGAAGGACGATCCCCATGCGTCCGAGTTGAAAGAGGATAAAAGAAAGAGAGCCTAACAAACGAATGGACACATGGAAGCGATGTTCTAGATATTCATAGGCACTCGTAACCCGAAGACGGCGATAGAAGGGGAGATAAAACAGGATGACCAGGGGCGCAATAAGGACAATGCCCATGTTGAGCAAAAACCGGGTCCAGTCCGTTTCATAAGCGGTAGCGGGTATGGAAAGGTAGGTGATTGCCGAAAGCATCGTAGCAAAAATACTCACCCCGGCCGCCCACCACGGCATGCGTCCACCCGCTAGGAAGAAATCATTGGCTGTTTTAGATCGGGTAGCGAAATAAGCGCCCATAGCAACCAAAAAAGTGAGATAGACGCCTAAGACGATGAAGTTGGTGGTACCGAAGGAGGCAGTAGGCATGGAGGCGTCGACCCGTTGCAGGCAATATGTGTTTATTAATTCAAATAGTATAATGAATCATCCTGATTAATTAATCTTTTAACAGGTCCTCTTATTCATTGATTGATTTTTTCTCCCCATGAAGCCCCTTAAAATAGTCTTCTTATTTTTACTTGTATTATTTCTTTTTATACCCACTGCATCCTTTGGACAGGCCGGCTATGACGACGACCGTGTGATGCTGCAAGGATTCTATTGGGAGTCCTATCGCCATGGACATGAGCGCTTTGAAGAAGATGGTTATGGTGACAAAAAATGGTATGAGATTGTTAGCGATGCAGCCGACGAGTTAAAGGAAGCCCGGTTTGACCTGATCTGGTTGCCACCTCCTTCCTATGCTGGTGAGACCGGTGCCGGCTATGATCCCAAAGAGTACTTCAATTTGAGTAATAGCTACGGTACCCAACAGCAGCACCGCATTATGCTCGAGAACCTGCTGATTAATGGGGTAGAGCCGATCGCAGATATCGTGATCAATCATCGAAACGGAACGATGGGCTGGGCCGACTTCACCAACCCGGATTGGGGGACAGAAGCTGTGGTAAGCAGCGATGAAGCGTTTACCCTTCCACAGTCGGACGTGTTTGAAACCCCGCTGGATGAGCGTGGAGCGGAAGAAGAGATGCCTTCGGAGTACACAAGCCATGGCGGAACCACGTATTCCTACAACGCCTTCAGGGATCTCGATCACACCAATCCCCAGGTTAGAGAAGACGTCATTCGGTTTTTATTGCAGCTCAAATCTTTTGGATATCGTGGGTGGCGGTATGATATGGTGCACGGGTATCATGCACGATGGATCGCCACGTACAACCGGGCATCGAGCCCCACATTTTCGGTGGGTGAATACGATTGGGGAGCGCATGCTGAACAGCGAGGATGGGTATGGCACACAGCAACAACAAAAGACGACCCTCGCACCGCTAGTAGCGTCTTCGATTTTACGACCAAGTTCGCCCTTCAGCAAAACAAAGGCAATTACACGGCGCTGTTTGGACCCTTTGGCTCTGGCATCGGCATGGTTGGCGATAATACGGACGGTATCCCCTGGAAAAACCGATCCGTTACGTTTCTAGAGAATCACGATACCGGATACCGCACCAACGAAGACGGTACACCGCAGTCCGGCCATGACCAGGATAGCTTTTTCAACGATTGGCAAGTCGAACAAGCGTACGCGTATATCCTGACGCACCCTGGCGTGCCGGCAGTTTACTGGAAACACTATTTCGATTGGGGGCCTGATCTGCAAGCAAAGATCAAGGCACTCATCAACGCACGCAAGGTCGCGGATGTACATAGCGGTGTTACCGTATATCCTCAACTTAATGCCCGAGATCGAGGCGTCTACGCCGCATATGTAGCCGGGCGAAAGGGAGCACTCTATGTCCGCATCGGAGGCAGCGATGAACAATGGACACCGGCTTTCTCCACCTATTCCGACTACCGCGAATACGCAGCCGGCAGCGGCTGGAAAGTATGGATAGGCCTCCCCGGAAACCCCGAATTCCAAGAAGCCCCCCTAAACACCGAACTTCCGCTCCCAGAGTATAGGGAGCCGGAGGAGATTGAAGTTGATGGCAGTATGCTCAACTAAAGGATTTAGTTGAGTGGTTTCAGGTTCCAGGTTTCAGGTTCCAGGTTTCAAGTTCCAGGTTTAACGTTCCACGTTTAAAGTTTAATGGGGCTGATCAAGAGGCGTATCCCATTAAACATTAAACATTAAACATTAAACATTAAACATTAAACATTAAACACCTAAAACCAGAAACCAAACAGATTCATCAGTTTGCCCTAAG
>JAHQVL010000391.1 GCA_019634345.1 Rhodothermaceae bacterium | reverse complement strand
GTACCCCACTTCCCAACCCAATCATGGTGTACTCCCAATGTGCGAAATCGTGGCGGATCTTCGCTAAACTGAAATCGCAAACCGCCCTCCAGGTCAGCGAAGTGAGACAACAAGCGGACAGGATTCTCTTCAGTATGACCAACCTGCGGACGCGGGTACGGTGCTCGCTCAGACGTAGCTGCCAACCAAAAAGCCTGGTAAGAACTATCTAGTGCATGGAATACATCAGGATATTCCTCGGCGATGTTCGTCGACTCGGCAGGGTCGTTGGCGATGTCGTAAAGCGCAGCCCCATCAACCATCTTAAAGCGGCCGGTGATCGCCATGCCTCCGGGATAAGGGGCATCCGTCTTGTTCTTTACCTGTTCTCCCGGATAGGTCATAAAGAGGGTGCGATCTGCCCAAGCGGATTCCGGAGATTCCAGTAGGGGCAAAAAACTGCGTCCATCGATGCGGATCGAATCGGGCACGGATAAGCCGGCTGCATCCAGAATCGTAGGCAACAGGTCCAGGTGTGAAACGAGACGCTCCGAGGATTGACCTGCTCGTATACGCCCTGGCCATTTAGCCAGAAGAGGTACTTGCACGCCCCCTTGATAGACATCATACTTCTGCCCCCGCAAACCGCAGTTGAATCGCTCCTCGGGCGCATTCCGATTCCCATAAAGCGGACCGTTATCACTGAAGTAGAATACCAGCGTATTCTCGGATAGACCACTGCTGTCCAGGTGACGCAGTAACCGGCCAACCTGCTCGTCTAATGACGCCATCATACCGTATACCTTTGCCGTTCGATCGGGAAGATCTGAATACGGTTCTACATAGGCATCCGGTACTTGTAGCGGGCCGTGCGGGGCATTATAAGGCAGGTACAAGAAAAAGGGATCGTCTTTTTTACGGTCTATAAAATCGATGGCCAGGTCCGTCAACACATCCGTCAAATACCCCGATGTTGGGTAGGGCTCGCCCTTGTTATCAAGCACAACATCAAAATAATCACTACTCCCTTGCCGAAAACCGATATACTCATCAAACCCCTGTCCATGGGGCAACCAGGGATAATGCTCCCCCAGGTGCCATTTCCCAAATAACGCCGTGTGGTATCCAGCGTCCTGGAGCATCTCCGCCACAGTCACCTCTTCCCCAACCATAAACTCACGGCCTTCAACCACGCCTCGCACCCCCGTCCGCAGATGGTGCCGGCCCGTAAGTAACCCCGCTCGCGTAGGCGCACAAACAGGAGCTACCTGGAAGTTTGAGAACGTGATCCCGTCTGCTGCCAACTGATCCAGGTGAGGCGTGCGCAACCGATTATTTCCTGCAAAACCGGCATCACCACACCCCTGGTCATCCGAGAGGATAAGCACAATGTTGGGTAGGGTAGGGCTTCGCTGATGTTCTTGCTTAAGCGAACATCCAGTGAGCAGAATCAACTTGAGGAAAAGGAGTAGTGAATATCGATACATAGAAAAAATTCTTAGAGTGTGAACATTTTTGTCCCCAAAATCCGCATAGGTGAATAATGTACAATTTTGGGCATTGATCTTATCAATGCCATTTAAACCTAAACTCATTTTAAAGAGGGTTATTATGTATTACTTCACACTACGGGTCGCAATTGTATCTGCACTATTTTTCTTGACTTCATTGAATTGTACGCTTGAAGCTACTGGGCAATTCAGGATGACGACACAGGCAAGTGTCTCGGGATCAACTACTGATTCTAAGGCCGAGAAAGAAGACCCAATCCCAGATAATAATTCTACTGTCGGTGTTCAAGGAGGCAGATATGGTATTGGTATTGGATCAGCCTGGCCTGCATACGGAATCAGCGGCACATTACAAGTTAGTGAAACAATTACAGCTGAAGCTGTGCTGGGATTCTTTGGGGACGTTTCGAATTTTGGAGGGCGACTTTGGTATCGATTTAATCGCAATGAGAAGTATGACCTCTACGGATATGGTGCCGTTGGCGTTTACACCTATCGTGGTTTTGATCCTTTTTTACTGGACAATAGAGTTTCAGAAACTGTACTAGGTATTGGAGCAGGAGCGGGTATTGAAGCAGGTTTACCCAAACTATTTGATGATGAAGACCTGCCACCCATATTCATTAACGCTGAGTTAGGCCTCGCTTTTGGCTCCTTTCAATACTACGGTGGGTTTTCATCGATTGGACTTGGACTAGGTGTTCATTACCGGTTTGGAGAGAAAAAATAAAATCGACTATCTCTGGTCAGGGTATTCAAAAACAAAAACGTACTCATCAAAGATTTTAAAAGTACAATGTTTTCACTAAAACACGTTCTCTCATTGGTAATTGCATTCCTTGTATTTAGTCTCATCACTCAACAAAGTATGTCACAACCAGGAACGCTCTTGGATGAATTTATTCCGAGCACTGCACCGGATTCCCCACTATGTTTCACTTTTCATTCAGACGGCTTCCTCTATGTTTGCAGTCCACGGACTGGGAGAGGAAGAATTCTTAAATATGATGCATTTACTGGAAAATATATAGGAGGCTTTATAGATGGATATAGAGACAATGTACGAGTTCATCCCAATAATATTCTGTTCAGTCCTCAAGGAGAATTACTAGTAACAAGGTTTACAGATGGGCAAGTGGAGAAATATGATGGTAAAACTGGTAAAAACCTGGGTGTGTTCATAGACGGTATTGTTGGCTCTCATTTTCATAGCCTTGGTGGTTTCATATTTGGGCCAGATGGAAATCTGTACGGCAGTAGACAAGAAACAGAGGAAATTTGGAGATATGATGGTAATACCGGTGAGTTTATTGATTCATTTATTCCAGCCGGAAGAGGAGGCTTAGAATACCCATTAGGATTAAAATTCGGGCCAGACAATAATCTTTATGTTATAAGCACTGTAAATACAAAATTTATCCGTCCAAATGATGCAAAAATTTTAAAATATGATGGACAAACTGGGGCATTCATCAGTGAGTTTATTGTGCTTGAGTTTCAAGACCCTAGAGGGTTAACCTTTCATGATCTGCAATTCGGAGTCAATGGTAACCTTTTTGTTCTTAATGGATACCTGAATGAAATAAGGGAATTTGACGGCTTCACAGGTGAGCTCAAAAACATACTTGCTCAAATTGATGAAACCGAGGATCCACTCTACTTTGACTTTGGACCCGATGGACATTTGTATGTTGCGATTAATCATGGAAGCAAAGACCCTGAAAGCTACTCAGAATCTACCATACGCCGATACAACGGTTCTACAGGAGAGTTCATGGACTTTTTTGTAAAAACACAGAACGGAGGCCTAGACTCACCCAACAGCCTCACCTGGGGGCCGGACGATAATCTTTATGTAAGTAGTAGAGGCTCTAATAACAACATATTAAGGTATGATGGCTCTACGGGTGAATTTATTGATGTGTTCGTTTCAAAATTTAGCTCAAACTTCGAAATAACGTTTGGCCCAGATGGGAATTTATATGTCAGTGGAAGCATTGATGACGATATTCGGAGATTTGCTGGGGATACAGGAGAGTTTTTGGATATTTTTGTACAGAATGGCAGTGGAGGCCTTAGAGATCCCAAAGGAATCATATTCAGCCCAGACGGCAATCTGTTTGTTGCCAGTTCAAACGGCATGATCTTGATTTTTAACGGCATTACAGGAGAATTTATCAGGCCCTTTGGAGATACAGAATCGAATCGTTTAAACGGTCCGGAGGAACTCTTATTTGACTCAAATGGAGATCTAATTGTCAGCACTAACCATGGAATTATGCGATATGATAGCGAGAGAGAAGTACTTCTCAGCATGAGTAGCGGACCTATTCTACCTAAAGGTCAATTGGCAATAGGCCCCGATGATAAAATTTATTCAATTGGAGTTGCGGAAAACAGGGCACCCCGAATAGAACGCTTTGATAAGATATCAGGAGACTTTATTGATGTGTTCGTTCCTGAACGGGGCGGTGGCCTGTGGTTTCCAAAGGATTTAATATTTGATTCAGAAGGCAGATTATATGTCACTGATGCAATGGACAGAATTCTACGCTTTGAAGGTCCTTCAACAAGCTCAGTTTCATCAGAAGTAGAGACTCCAGTTGCTAATGAGATTGAGAGAATAATAACGTATCCCAATCCTTTCTCCCAACAATTTCAAATTGAATATGAGCTCTCAAGCTATTCTTCGGTTCGATTGGAGATTTATGACCTATTGGGTAGACTCATTGAAACGATTGTTTCTGGTGAGCAACCAGCAGGTCGGCATACAGCATCATTTCACGCTGAAACACTCACCGATGGCGTTTATTTTTTAGAGCTAATCACTGGCTCACAACGCAGTTCTAAGAAAATAGTAAAACGGAGATAGCAGCTCTGATCGATCATGAATTGACTATCCAATAGCTAATCGCTATCGAATTTCTTGGATTTAATCCGTTCCGGAATACCTTGCCGGAGCGGATTTTTTATTGCTATATATTTTTGTTAATTCACTGTATATTGAGCTTTCAGTTATCGATTGAACTTTTTTTAATCAACCGTACCTCATCCACTTTGTATTTTGCATCTCTACCGATGCATCTATGTTGAGTTAAGTAATGAACGATCTCAGTCGTGAACGGCGCCTCTTTGAAATTCTAGAACATGCTTCTACTCTGAAACCGGATGATATATCTGCTTATCTGGACAAAACTTGCGAAAACGATCCCGAGTTACGTAGCAAAGCGGAACGCCTACTCCAGCAGGCTGACTCAACATCTATAAGCAATGTCGTATTTGGTCCTCAAAAGACCACGAATCTTACACTCGAAACAGAAATAGGCCCATTTAAACTCTTAGAAGAAATTGGGCATGGTGGAATGGGATCGGTTCATCTTGCCATTGATAAACGCCTTAACCGCAAGGTAGCAATAAAATTCATCCGATTTGGACGTTTTGCCACTACATCAGAACGACACCGTTTTGAAATTGAAAAAAAGAGCTTATCTAATCTTTCGCATCCCTACATCGTAACCATCTTCCACGCTGGATTCATGGATGAAAATCAGCCCTACTTCATTATGGAGTACATAGAGGGTAAATCATTAACAGCGTACTGTAATAGTCAGCAGTTATCCATACACGCAAAAATCGAACTGTTTATACAAGTAGCCCAAGCCGTTCAATATGCTCACGACAATCTTATCGTACATCGCGACCTCAAGCCGGCCAATATACTTGTTCAGGAGAGCGGTATCCCAAAATTGCTAGATTTTGGAATAGCAAAACTCTTGGATGCACCTGAAGAAAAAGTTACAGCAACAGGTTTAGGCATCATGACACCAGAATATGCCGCTCCTGAACAAATCGAAGGGACGGCTATCACCACTTCTATTGATGTATTTGCACTTGGTGTTATCTTGTATGAGTTATTAACCGAGGTACACCCTTTCAAGGTAAATAATAGCTCAAGACATGAACTCATTCACTCCATTCTGAAAAAATCACCGCCTCGTCCCTCCGATGCTATATCCAAGGTTTCCAAGGAAGACAGTTCAATCGGTATACACAGATCGAAGACGGTGCAACTCAAAAGGAGACTGCAAGGTGACCTTGATACCATTACGCTAAAAGCCTTGCATAAAGATCCGTCACGTCGGTATCGTTCCGTGCAAAGCTTTATTGATGATCTTCAAAGATACCTCGATGGAAGAACAGTTCAAGCTAGATCCGATACGCTTACATACCGTATTGGAAAATTTGTTAATCGTCACCCTGCTGGCGTAACCAGTACTGTATTTGCTCTCGCCTTCATCTTGGCTCTTGTTTCCGCTTATGTCATCAATATTTCTCAAGCAAGAGACGAAGCAGAACAGGCTCTACAACGTTCAGAGCGAGTTGCAGCCTTTACTGTAAGTTTGCTACAACCTGCTGACCCCAATGAAGCTCAGGGTGATACGCTTACTGTTTTCCAAGTATTGGAGCGCAGTAGTGAGCAACTTCAAAACGAATTATTGGATGAGCCAGAACTAAGATCTGAATTATCTGATTTGATAGGAGAAATTTATTCAGGCCTGGGTGATTATGAGCGCGCAACTCCACTTTTAGAACAAGCCATTGACATTCGACGTGGTTGGAAGCAGGAACGCCCTGAGGAACTCTCTGAGAGTTTAATTAAACTTGCAAAAACGAAAGTGCTCTCGGGGCAACCAGATTCAGCCGTGATCTACACAAATGAAGCGCTCCAACTCCTTGAAACTGAAAGCAATAATGAACTAAGTCTTGGCGAGGTATACGACGTGCTGGGGAAAATAGCCTCTAGCAAGAGTAAATACTCCGAATCAGCAAGCTACCATCGCCTTGCTATTTCACATTTTGAGAACGTCTCTGATGAGGATCAATTAGAGCAAGCCAAACAAGGCCTTGCTGCAAACTTAAATAATCTTGGAGTTGCCTTGTATGCAAGCCAAGATGATTTAGAAGAAGCAGAAGAAGTCTTAATAAGGTCATTAACGATTTATGAAGAGATCTTGGGGGATAAGCTTCATACCGATCTAATTGCTATACAAAACTCGCTCGGAGAAATTAACCGTAGAAGTCAACGATTTAATAAAGCGGTATATCATTATAAAGAATCTCTAACATTAGCTCGCGAGCTACTTGGCCCTCATCCTCTTACTGGTATAATAGCCAGCAACCTGGCTGTAGGACTCCGCGCATTAGGTTGTAATGAAGAGCAACGCACATATCTAGAAGAATCTCTTTCTATAAAAGAAAGTACCCTACCACCAAATCATTATAGTACGGGTATTACCTATCACAACTTGGGTGCTTATGTGATGAATTGCAGAGAGGATATGCCTGAGGCTATTAAATTCCTTGAAAAAGCACGGACCATCCTCAAGGTGGGTTTATCCGAAAACCATTTATACCGTGGAAATAACCTACATCAGTTGGGAGAAGCCTATCGTGCAGTAAATGACTATAAGCACTCCTTGCCGTTAAGCCTTGAGGCATTATCCATCAGACAATTCAGTTTAAAACCTCCTCACAATGACTTAGGGCTTACCTACTCCTCCATTGGATTTCAATATCAAGCGATGCAACAGCCGGACTCTGCCGTTGCAAATTTCAATAGGGCAATTACTCAATTTATCAATGTCGCAGTTCTTGACTCAGTCTCAATCGTTGATGCTTTAGATGGTTTAAATACGACTATAAAAAAATGGGGGCTTTGCAGCGAACTAATTCCTATGATAGACAAACAACTTGAGGACATAAAACAATATGGTATAGATACTATATCCAAAGACCTTGACATTTCACGCAACCTGAATACCTGTAGCCTTGATTGATAAACCATACTTACCAGTCGGAGAAACCCATTGTCACTAGAAGAAGAGCGTCCTACTCCGGGAGAGGTAACATCATTACTAATAGAGGCATCTGAAGGCAACCAGGATGCAATGAAAAAGCTATTCTCACTCGTTTATCCCTATTTGCGCAGAAAAGCATTGTTTGAGTTGAGAAATGAAAAAGCAGGACATACTTTCCAGGCAACAGATCTGGTCCACGAAGCATACATCCGGTTAGTCGGCAAAAATATGGTAACCGCACAAAACCGAGCTCACTTTTTTGCTATATGTGGACGTAGTATTCGGCAGATACTGACTGATCATGCCCGATCTAAGAATGCACAAAAGCGCGGAGGAGATCTCAACATCGTTAAAATTGAGGACTTACTTGTAGAACCAGGTATCCAACATTCTCATACGATCCTTTCATTAAATATGGCACTGGAGCGATTGGAAGAGATTGAGCCTCTTCGGGCTCAACTTGCTGAAATGAGAATTTTTGCCTCCCTCTCACTCGAAGAATCAGCAAATGTTTTGAATATTTCCTACGCCACTGCACAGAGAAGATGGAGAGTAACTAAAATCTGGTTACAGGACTTTTTAAAGACCCAATCTTAATTAGCGCTGATTGTTCACACGCAGTAGCCATCTTTTCCATTATCTGCATTTAATCAGCACTATAACAAAAGGCATAACCCTACAACCCAGGGGGTGTTGTGAAAAAAAAGGGCCAACAAAGGTTATGTTTGGCCTCCCGTTCCCGTCTATCTAAGCACATCAAAGATAACAAAGGAGCTGAAGCTTCTAAGACATAGATAAAAAAAATGAAACAGACTATTGTAATCGCCCTCCTGTTTGTGCTGGCAGGTTGTGCAGAGACCGCCTTTCTCGAACCCGAACCGCAACAAACAGAAAATGAGATTCGCAAAGGAGAGCATAGAAAAACCGCTCGTTTCAGCCGGTCGGCAAAAGAAAGTGGGCTGGGCGTCCCTTTTCGGACCTATGCAGACATCCCCGACTCCCTTAGTGAAACGATCTTAACCCGGTTGCAAGATAAATTCCCAAACGGAGAACTCGCAGCGCATGACCATAATACCCATCGAAGATACACAGAGGAAGACTTTATCAAAATGGCCCAGGAGTTGGATTCTTCGGTGGTCACGCTCGAAGATGCCAAACGGGTATACCTCGAGCACCGGAACTACCAAAAGCCTAAAAATGCAGACCAAATCCACGGCATTGGCTCTGGGTGGTGGACGCTCAACTTCGATGACACGTTCGATGCCTATTATGCCGAAGTACTAGGTGATGCATATATAGGTAGCCGGCACTTAACAACGATCTGCTACCATCACGAATACGAAATCTGCGATTCAGTCATGTGCGAATACCAGTGCGAAAATGCAGGATGTATTGTCGACTTCACCAGCGGGGCCAGCCAGGCAATGACCATAGTCGAGTGGGATGCCGGTGTCTTCAGTCTTGGTTTCCGCTTTCCCCCTACCCTCGTCATCAATAACTTTGAAACCGTCAACTATACCTTCTGGCCCTATGGGGCAAAGTACCCTTAATTTCAAAGAACCTCATCTTTATTAATTACTACTTCCTTACTAACTTAAGCTACGTGTGACACCCCGGTTACACGTAGCTTCCTTTGCTTATGCGACTATTGATCATTGCTCTGCTTGCATTTATTCCAAGCATTGGGTTTTCGCAACCCGTTCCAGATGCCCCTTCGGCCAAGTACATACTTGAGGCAATAACAAATGGTGATAACAGCCTCATCACGCGTTTATGCGCTGAAAACAACACCCTGCAGAATCAACGTTTTGAAAGGAAAAAACAAACGGCGCTTCATGTAGCTGCTGCGGCTTACCAAAATGAAACTATCAGAATCCTGGTTTCACAATGCGGACTCGATCCTAACGCATTTGACAACACCCGTACCCCTCCGATTTATTATGCACGGATGAATCCACGCACTGTGAGTATTTTTCTCGAGCTTGGGGCTGATCCTAATCAATTGATCAAGCACGCTCCTATCCCTGTTATCTCCCAATTCCTCATTAATATCGTCCCTCTCAATTCGTTAGCGTTGTTCTTGCAGCACGATGTGGACTTAACCCTCAAAAGCAGCCTGGGGATGACACCCCTACTGCATGCCATCATAGCCAAAAGAAAAGAAAACGTAGCCTTCTTACTGGAAGCCATGGAGCAGGGATTTGATATTGCCCCAGATGAGGAGCTTAATGGTAAACGAGCAATTGAATTTGCCTCCCCTGAAATCGCAGCACTACTAACCGCTCATGGGATTAAGTAGCAGATCACTTTAACGAGCTTTTCTTATAGTTTACAATGTAAGTGACATACTTTTGTTAACTTAGGGCACTCCTCCTAAACCGGGGGATAAGCCAAATGTAAAGAGTTATAGGTAACCGCGTTACCACTATCCGTTACTATGCAGAAACTTCTTGTCGTTCTATTTTTCGCCATCAGTTGTGCAGGGTGCTTCAATCAAAAGAGCCCCAAACAAGCTTTAGAAAAGAAGTTTAACGGCCCTTTCTATGGACGGCTGGTTTATGATAATCAGTTGATCGATCCCCGTCCGCAAGAAATTTCAGAACGCATCTTCGAAGACTCGGCCACTCAAATTGTCAGGCAGTTTGCCGTCCACCCCTTGCAGGCTTCGGAGGGTTCAGATACGGTCGTGATGACGACACCAGCCCGGGCCGTGGTGGACGAAAAAGAGCAGTTTCTCTTTTTAGTCGACTCCGACAGCAATGCCGTGCACAAATTCTCTCTGAATACGGGCCGCCTTCTCGCCGTTTCGACTGAACCGGCCGACCGGAAACGGGGTACCCAAAGCGTGTACATGTACATGATGGGAAACGAGGAGCTATGGTTTACCGGAGTAGAAAGCAAAAAAATCATGCGCACCGACCTGGACGGAAGCTATCTGGATATGATCGACCTGCCTCATTCAGGATGGGTAGCGCCAGCTTCCTCCGGAGAGTTTGTGTTTCTTGACGCAGCCAACATGGACGAGCTCTTCCATGTCTACTCTTCTAAAGGCAAAAAACAACGATCCTTCGGCATCCTCTCCTCCGTTGAACACGAAATTCAAGGCCATATTCAACAAGCGCATGGCATGGGTTTTATAGGGGAACTGCGTACCGAGGGGGATCATTCGTTTGTCTACACCAACTTCTTCGGCGGCGGTATCCTGGGATATACAATGGACGGAAGGCTCAGATATTTCAGAGAAACCATCGATTCCGGTCCATTTCCTAGATTGCGTAGCTTCACCCAGGAAGAACAAGAGAAATCAGGGCTAGGTGCAGGTGACGTGACGGTGGATACTGAACAGGTTATATCACAGCAGTTTTCCATGAACGTCTGGAACGGTATCTTCTATCAAAATACCTACCTGCTTTCAGACAGGGAGACCTTTGTCATCGATGCCTACGACTACGATACGGGCGACTATCTCTTCTCTATCCCCTCTCCCGAAGGCTGTGGAATCATCTTCATAACCGACAAACATCTCTATGCCAGCTGCCTCGAACAAGGCTTCTTCCAACTACGAAGGCCAGCTTCTCCTGTTGATCCCTCGGATGAGCCGGATATGATTCAAGCTCATTTAACAAAATGAGCTTGAAGGTGCAAGGTGCAAGGTGCAAGGTGCAAGGTGCAAGGTGCAAGGTGCAAGGTGCAAGGTGCAAGGTGCAAGGTGCAAGGTGCAAGGTGCAAAGTAAATTCGTTCTGGCCTTGTGCTAAAACAAGTGAATACTTGCACACTTTAAGAATTTCGCACCCCTGGCTTTCAGTTCTAGTTTCTGGTTTCGTGTTTCAAGTTCAAAGGAGGCCAACAAACCCGAAACACGAAACCCGGAGCGCGAAACGCAGATGGGTATGCCCATCTAACTAATTGCGAAGCAATAAACGTACTCAAAAAGAATTTTTGAGGACTCTAGAATTCCCCCCCACCAAGCAGCACTACTTTTTCCCGGTTGTGCGGGATGTGCTTGAGGGCGTTTCTTGTGTCGACGATGGCCTTGGCGTGTTCGGCGATCATCGCATAAGGGAATGAACTGTGATTTGTCAGGATGACAGCCACATCGTGCTTCTTGAGTATTTTCTCGTTTAGAGGAATCGACTTCATCTCAACACCGTCCCGTGTGTCAGGGACCATAATTGAGTCGACATGAGGATCCGTGAAGCTGATGTTGGTAATTCCTTTTGACTGAAGCAGTTCGATGACCTTAAATGCAGGAGAATGACGGGTGTCGTCAACGTCTTTTTTAAACGCTACACCCATGATCAATACTTTTGCATCTTCAAGACGAACAGGCTGATGCGCAATGGTCCGTATGATCGCGTCCAGCACATAAAACGGCATCTCTTCGTTGATACGCGCAGAGAGCGTGATGAAGCTGGTCTCGAAGTCATACCGACGCGCCAACCAGGACAGGTAATACGGATCGATAGGAATACAGTGGCCGCCTAATCCAGGTCCAGGATAGAAAGGCATGTATCCAAACGGCTTTGTTGCTGCTGCTTCTACAACTTCCCAGATGGAAATACCGCCAATCCGATCACACAGGCGAGCCAGTTCGTTCACCAATGCGATGTTCACTGATCGGAAGGTATTCTCTAGCAGTTTCTCCATCTCAGCTACTTTAGGGCTGGAAACGGTATGTACGTGCTCAACAATGTACTTCAACGCCTTTGCGGTCAGTTCTGTACACGCTGGCGTAACACCACCTACCACGATAGGTGTGTTCGACGTCGTAAACTGCTTATTTCCCGGATCGATGCGCTCAGGACTGAAAGCAAGGAAATAATCAAGCCCTAGCTTCATTCCTTTTTTGCTGGCCGCCTCTTCCAGGATAGGCTGTACCAATCCTTCGGTTGTGTCCGGATACGTGGTACTCTTAAGAATAACGAGTTGCCCAGGGCGCAGGTGCTTTGCGATAGATCGCGTGGCAGCCTCGATATAGGATGTATCCGGATCTTTAGAATCGTTTACTGGCGTAGGTACGCAGATAAAGAAAATGTCTACGTTCGCCGAATAAGAAAAATCGTCGTTGGCAATGAGATGGCCGCTATTTACCACCTTTTCAACCTGATCGTCTGGTAAATCTTGATTGTAATTATGGCCAGCATTCAGGCGGAGCACACGCTCCTTATTCAGGTCGATGCCTCGGGTAATAAATCCTTTGTCTGCAAACTCGACGGCAAGTGGTAACCCTACGTAGCCCAGGCCAACCACACCGATGACCGCACTGCGATTCTCAATTTTGGTAAGTAGTTCCTGAGCAGGACCAATTCCGGGCACGACAGATAAAGGATTAATTTCAGTATCTAGTGTAAGAGATGACATAATTCAAGTTCCCTCCTAATTTCTAGCTGCTTGGCATCAGCTCTACAATGACGTAGCTAATCTTGATGTGTTTCTTTTGTTTCAACCTTGAAGGAACCGTTGAAAGCAGGCCAAGCTGGCAAGGTGCCGATATGTAATTGAAATGCCATACATTCGACGTCGAAGCGGGTGCACTCTACACAGGTTTCTTTTCTCCTCGCCTCTGTCATTCGATCGGTAGTTATTAATACGCCTTCAGGTTGGTGTTCAAACATGATACGTGCGAAATCATTAAATGAACCCAGCACGGGTACCCCTTCAATGGTCATACCATGTTTGGAAGGATCGTCATCAATAAAACCAATTGGCTTGAGATTTAACTCCATGTTCTGGTGGATTTCCCTGAGAGTCAAAGCACCTGCATCACCAGCGCCATATAGGATAACACGCCGGCCTCCCTGACGCCTCGTGGTCACATATTGACGCAATGCTTTAAACCCAAACCGGACGGCTGCCACGGAAATAGAAACAACCAGCCAGTCGATCACAAATACGGAGACAGAAAATACGGGGAGAATGTTTAGATACGCCAACATGCCGGCAGATAGGACAGAGGCCAACGTTGTGGCTTTGAATACACGAAGCAGTTCGGGCATGCCTGCATGACGCCACACGCTCCTGTATAAGCCCAAAAAGTAGAAAAGCGTGATTTTTAACAGCCCTAGGAAGGGTAGAACCAGGTAAATCGACTCCAGGCTTTCTGTAGTCAGTGCCGATTCAAAGCGTAGGAAATGCGCCAACACAAAGGAGGACACCACCAAAATCAGGTCAGCAAAAATCCCAAAGGAGGCTTTCCAATTCGGCCCCAATACAGTATGCACTATGGAAAACACACGCTCATTAAACAGGTACGCGCGTGTAGAGAAATAGCCCAGGTCTTCGCGAATTTTGTAGACGTCTACACTGGCAAGGTAGACCCCAAAAATGACCACACCGATTAGGAGAAAAGCCGCTACTGCGAAAAATAAACTTGGCGCAAAAAAATGGGACAATAAAGCGAATCCCCCCATCGAAAGACTGATCCCATAAAGCACCAGGACGGCATTTTTCTCCGACAGGCCAAGAAAAACAAGCCGATGTGATGTATGGTCCCTTCCCCCTTGTGATATAGATCGTCCGGAAAGCGTCCGCACAATCGTCACAAGGCTTGTGTCGAGAATAGGAACGGCCATGGTAAGCGCAAGAACCAGCATGATGACCAGGCCGCTCCCTGCTGGAGCTTCTGCCTGCACCATGAGTGCTAAAGCGGCCACGCTGTATCCGAGAAACATGCTTCCGCTGTCGCCCATGAAAATACGAGCCGGCTTGAAATTGAATACCAGAAAGCCGCCTGCGGTGCCTGCTATCGTTAATGCCATCACGGCACCGGTCGTATTGCCATTCATCAATGCAAAGCCGGCCAACACCAGGGCAATCGTGCATGCGATTCCAGCGGCAAGGCCGTCCATATTATCCAACAAATTCAACGCATTGGTTATTCCAATCATCCAAAACAAGGTGAGAGGCAATAACAACCAATACGGGAATCCGTCGCCAAACATATACACTTCATACAACAAGAGCCCAGTTGCACACAATTGAGCAATGAGCTTCCCTCCAGGCCGGATCGTTTTTAAATCATCCACAAGGCCGACTACAAACATAATGGCTGCACCCAGGCAGATGGTCCACGGTACGCCTACTCCATTCATGATGAGCATCGTAATCGCGGCACTTGTAAATAGGGCAATCCCTCCCATCAAAGCCGTTGGCTTACTGTGCCAGCGATCTTTCTTAGGCTGAGCGATCCAGTTGAATTTGTACGCAACCTTAATGACAACTGGAGTGCACAGAAGGGTAAGTACAAACGAGATACCCCCCGCTATCCACGGAATCCAGTTTACTCCATCTGTGAGAAATGTCATAATTCAGGTCTATTAACAGGACAAGTGAGTTGAATAAAAGAGTAGCATTAGAATTGAGATGTGCACAGGCTAGGCTACATGTATCCCATTTGTTGTGAGTTCTGATCGGTCAACCGAAATGGTTTTCTGCTCACCAGGTACAACAAATACAGACGAGTCCACTCCCTTGAAGTATTCGATCACCTGCAGAAGGATATCATTTACTCCATAGGTAGGTTCATATCCGATGGCCTCCCGGATCTTATCAATGTTGGGAGTTCTACGTCGCATATCTTCGAACCCAGGCCCATAGGTTTTTTCATACGGGACATGTACAATCTTGGAATCGCTCTCAGCTAACAATTTTACGCGTTTTGCCAACTCATTGATTGTAATTTCTTGATCATTACCAATATTAAATAATTGGCCGCACGCTTCGGGTGTATCCATCAACTTCGTGATGGCCCCAATAGCGTCAGCTACGTAGGTAAAGCATCGAGACTGCTCACCGTCTCCAAATACCTGGATAGGTTCGTTGCGGAGAGCACTTTGAACAAAGTTCGGTATCACCATCCCATAACGGCCCGTTTGACGAGGTCCTACGGTGTTAAAGAACCGGCAAACAACAACTGGAAGTTGCTTTTCTTCGTAATACGCCATGGCCAAAAACTCATCAATAGCTTTTGAACAGGCATAGGCCCAGCGTCTCTTCGTTGTTGGCCCCAATGTCCAATCGTCTACTTCACGTAAGCTGTCTACATTCTGCTGCGTTTCCATTCGCTTGCCGTACACTTCGGAGGTCGATGCAATCAGCACTTTCTTTCCGTATATACTGGCTAACTTCAACACATTCTCTGACCCCTGTACATTCGTGATAATCGTTTCTACAGGTTGCTCCATAATGAGCCTGACGCCCACGGCAGCTGCAAGATGAAAAACACGGTCGCACCGGGCAATCTGGCGCTCGAGCGCCTGATAGTCCAGAATATCTGCTACACTTGATTCGAAACGCTCATGATGGAATAGATGCTGTACGTTTGATAAACGCCCTGTAGACAAGTTGTCATAAATATGTACATGATGCCCCTGTTCGAGTAGGTAATCAGCCAAATGACTACCTATAAATCCAGCCCCACCAGTAATTAGATATCTCATGTTCACTTATTCAAATAAATATATTCAGCAAATCACTGACTGTTGACAAACCGTTACAGAAGCGGAGTGTCACACAATCTTACATCGTATCAAATTCGGGCATTTATGGGTCTAAGTGATTGTACAACAGTATTAAACTTCATGAAATGTAGGTCTCTTAAATCTTCACCAATACGCTCTTTTTCTATACATTTCGTATCAACTGTAAGAACAACACGGAAAAGCTACTGAGAAGTACCCTTTCTGTATCCAAAGTTGCCGTACGATGAACACATAAAAAATCGGTTAATCAGTGAAGTACTTAAGCGCAAATTAAAATATTAGGTGGGGGTACGATAACGCCGCGATAGATTCTTTCATTATACCGTAGTCACCATCAACAACTGTTCCAAGGTTTGAGCAATACGAAGAGCAGCTTTTCCGTCCCATAATGGTGGAATTTGCCCCTCAGAACGATCCCCACTGAGAACAGACGTCACCCGTTGCACAATGGCCTCAGGTTTAAGGTCCATCAATTCATTGGTACCCAACTCTACGGTTATCGGCCGTTCCGTCGAATCCCTCAATGTGATACACGGCACTTGTAAATACGTGGATTCTTCTTGGATACCCCCAGAGTCGGTGACGATCATTGCCGCGTTATCCATCAAGTTGAGAAAATCCAGATACCCGAGTGGTTCTGAAATGACTAACCCCGGAATGGCTTCAACGCGATCCAGCATTCCGAACGAAGACAATCGAGCACGCGTACGAGGATGCATCGGTAAAACGACAGACTGTAAGCCGGCGATCCCTTCAATCGTTTCAACAACACGCTCTAATTGATCGGGCGTATCTACGTTTGCAGGCCGATGCATAGTCATTAATATGTACTTCTTACTCTCTACCCCAAGATCAGATAGAATAGGTCGCTGGGCAGCCTTTTCACGGAAATGGATCAGCGAATCGATCATCACGTTTCCGACAAAAAACACCTTGTCATCGCTCACCCCTTCTGCCTTCAAATTATCCAGCCCGCTCTGCTCAGTCACAAACAGAAAATCGGAGATGGAGTCCGTCACGAGCCGGTTAATCTCCTCAGGCATCTCTCGATCTCCACTGCGCAATCCAGCTTCAACATGAGCAAGCGGGATATGGCATTTGGCTGCTACAATACTGCACGCAACGGTTGAGTTCACGTCACCAACGACCAGAATAAGATCAGGCTTGTGCTCCAGCACCGCCTCTTCAAACGAAATCATGACTTTGGCAGTAACCTGCGCATGAGACCCACTGCCTACGCCCAGATAGATATCAGGCTTTGGCAGCTCCAATTGCTTGAAGAAGATATCGCTCATACGTTCGTCATAATGCTGCCCGGTATGTACGATCACAGACTCGACATCGTCCAGCGCAGAAAACGCACGATGCAAGGGACCGATTTTCATGAAGTTGGGTCGGGCGCCGACAACATTAAAGATTTTGAATGGCATACGGTTTTTAGTTCAAGGTTCAAAGTTCAAGGTTCAATGTTGGGTCTTTGATGTTTAAAGTTCGACGTTTAATGTTTAACGTTTGGACTTTATGGCCTTGAGCTTTGAGATTCATATTTATAAGAAATGCAGAAATGACACTATCAAGTTCAGCGGCTCAAAACAAGCATAATAACATTGAACATTGAACTTTGAACCTTGAACTTGTTAGGCCAAAAAGCACCCTGAAAATGACTTAATGTTCCGGTAACAGAATGGGGGGATGCAACCGGACTAGAATGCCTGGATATAACGACGCTGGATACATATATATTATTGCCTAATGAAAGGAATTATTTTAGCAGGAGGAAGCGGAACGCGATTGCATCCGGTAACGAAAGCCGTCAGCAAGCAATTGCTTCCCGTGTATGACAAGCCGATGATTTATTACCCTCTATCGGTGCTCATGCAAGCCGGTATCCAGGATATTCTGATCATAACGACTCCAGAAGAACAAGCGCGATTCCAATCCTTATTAAGCGATGGATCGCAATGGGGGCTGCATTTTGAGTATACCGTTCAGCCAAAACCTGAGGGGCTGGCGCAGGCATTTATTATTGGACAACCGTTTATCGGCTCTGATTCCGTCTGCCTTATTTTAGGTGATAATATTTTTTATGGCCAAGGGCTCGAAGCTCAATTAACGGAGGCTGCCGAACTTACATCAGGCGCCAACATTTTCGGCTACTATGTCCGCGATCCTCAGCGCTATGGCGTGGTGGAATTTGATGCCCGCGGGCAGGCAATCAGCATCGAAGAAAAGCCGGCGGTCCCTCGTTCAAACTATGCCGTCACCGGGCTCTATTTCTTCGACAACCAGGTCATCGATATCGCTGCAAACCTAAAACCCTCAGCACGAGGCGAACTGGAGATCACCGACGTCAACCGAGCCTATCTCGAACAGGGCACCCTCCAGGTAAAAATCATGGGCCGCGGCATGGCCTGGCTAGACACCGGCACCCACGAATCCCTCCTCCAGGCCTCCAACTTTGTCCAAACCATCGAAGAACGCCAGGGGTTAAAAATAAGCTGCCCAGAAGAAATCGCCTACCAGAAAGGATGGATCACCAGGGAAGAACTGCAGGCGCTGGCAGATAAGATGAGGAAGTCGAGTTATAGCGAGTATTTGGTGAGGCTGGCGGAATAGGACCCCCTCTGTCTCTTTCGAGACATCTCCCCCTTGGGAAGGTGGAGAGAATGGCAGCTGAGTTAAACCTCTACCCTTTGCCAGGGACGAGAGAGCGGCAAGGTATTAAGCCGAGCTACACCCCCTCTCTCTCTTTCGAGACATCTCCCCCTTGGAAAGGTGGAGAGAATTGCAGCTGAGTTAAACC
>JAHQVL010000390.1 GCA_019634345.1 Rhodothermaceae bacterium | reverse complement strand
TCCCCAAAAAGATTGCTGGCCACCACAACATCAAACCAATCAGGATGCTGCACAAAATGAGCACAAAGAATGTCAATGTGGTATGCTCTCCGTTCCACGTCGGGATACTCGGCGCCTACAGCTTTGAAGCGTTCGTCCCAATAGGGCATCGTGTGAATAATCCCATTGGACTTGGTTGCACTGGTTATTTTCTGACCTCTCATCCTGGCTAAATCAAACGCAAAACGCATGACCCTATCAACACCCTTTTTTGTAAAGATGCTTTCCTGAACAGCCATTTCTTGCTCAGTGCCTTCATATAGCCTTCCCCCGATCGAGGAATATTCGCCTTCGTTATTTTCTCTTACGATATAAAAGTCGACATTTCCCGGGTTCTTAAGGGGGGACTCTATGCCCTTTAATAAGCGAACAGGCCGAAGATTTACATACTGTTGAAAAGATCTACGTATCGGAATCAATAACCCCCAGAGCGATACATGATCTGCTACACCTGGGTACCCGACAGCACCTAAAAAAATGCTATCACAATCACGAAGCCTTTCCAGGCCATCTTCAGGCATCATTCTGCCATGTTGTGTAAAATATTCGCATGAATAGTCATAGGGCTTAAACACAAATGTAAAGCCGCATTGTGCAGAAACCGCCTCTAGCACGCGCAAGGATTCAGGGATTACTTCTTTACCTATTCCATCACCGGGAATAGTTGCTATATGGTATGTGCTCATTTTGTTAAGTCGTATAATATCTTGTACTTTCAAGCTACATTTGCTATTCCATGTACTGTCGGATAAAAGCTACTTAGTCTTGTTAATATGGACTTTCTTTCAAAAGTCAAAGGGCTGTTTTTGCTGTCGTGTATCTGCTTAACCACACTGGCTGCCGCGCAGGTAGATACAGACTCGTTGCAAAGCAGATTGAGTGAACTACAAGGGATCGAACGAGTGCCTCTTTTGAATGAACTCGCGTTGCGCCTTCGAACACCTCATCAAGATCAAGCGGTTTCGTATGGGAAAGAAGCGTTGTCCCTCCTCCAAGACGTCGCAAACGACAGCCTAACCATGCAAAGCCTCCATGCCCTTGGAGCCGCTTACATGACTTCAGCCAGGTACGATTCGGCCCTAATTGCTGGTACTCAAAGCAGGGAATTAGCAGAGGCGCTAAAAGACACGCTGTACCTTATCCGGTCGTTAAACTTAATGACTGAAGCCAATTTTCGGCAAAGAAATTACGAACCTGCAATCGAGTACATAAATTTATCTCTCGATTACTCTGCCCAAACAGGAGATTCATCGAGCATCTCAGGAGCTGCACTAATGCTTGGAAACCTCCACAATAACCTGGGCAATTATGATTTAGCCATTGACTACTACGAACGGGCGGCAGCCATACGCAGAGTACGAGGCGAAGAAGAGGCCCTGGCCAGGATCATTTCAAATACTGGAGTGGCCTATCGGCGCAAAGGGAGTTATGACAAAGCGCTGGAGTATTATTTTGAAGCCCTGGGATTTTTCGAGAACCAAAATAACATTCCTCGAATTGCCGCCTCACTAACAAACCTGGGTGTTCTCAGCTTTTTCCTCGGTGAATATGAGGATGCGATTGACTACCACTCTCGTGCGCTGCAAATGAATGAGTCGTTAAACAGAAGAGAGGGTGTTGCAGGATCGCTGTCCAACCTGGGAGTTGCGTACAACCAGGTCGGCCGTTTTGATGAGGCCCTGGATCACCACCGGCGATCCCTGGCATTAGAGCAAGAACTTGGAGACAGAAGTGGCATTGCAAACGGCATCAGCAATATCGGCCTCGTGTATTATAACCTTGGCAATTACGAGCAAGCCCTCGATCAGCATCGCCAATCATTGGAATTAAAGCGAGAGATTGGTAACCCTGAATCAATTATAAACTCCCTGCATAACCTGGTCGATGTATATGTGGAGCTTAAGGATGAAACACAAGCCTTTCTAAATGCCCAAGAAGCGTTAGACATCTCGATTGAAACCGACAATACGCACATGATAAAAGACAGTCATGAAAAGCTTGCTGCGTTGTTTGAATCGAGCGGGATGTACAAAGAAGCGTTAGAGTCCTTTAAAAATTACAAGATTGCAGAGGATTCACTGTTTAACACGGACACCCAATCTGTTATCTCGGAATTGCAAACGCGATACCGAACCAAAGAACAAGAACAAGCTATCCTGCTTTTACAAAGAGAACAAGCTATTCAACGGCTCTGGCTCGGAGCACTTCTAGGAGGGATCATTCTATTTGGTGCTATAGCGTTTCTTGGGTTTACCGGGTACCGCACTAAAAAGAAAGCACTCGGAGAACTGGACAAAACATATACCCAGCTAAAAAACACACAGGCCCAGCTCGTTCAGCAAGAAAAGCTAGCCTCATTGGGGCAGATTACTGCCGGGATAGCGCATGAAATCAAAAACCCGTTGAACTTTGTAACCAATTTCTCCAGGATCAATGAAGAGCTCATTGAAGAAATTGAATCAAAACCCGATATGCGCATTGAAGACGTTCAGGAGGTGATTGAAGTCCTTAAGGCAAACCAGCGTAGAATTCTTCTGCACGGAGAAAGAGCTGATCAAATTGTCGGGTCCATGATGCAACATGCCCACAATTCATCTGGTACCAAGAAGCTTGTTGACACAAACGAGTTAACAAAAGAATACATCAAGATTGCGCACTTCGGAATGCAATCTCAAAACCCGGCCTTTATTATAGATCTTCAAGAAGAGTACGATGAAAAGGCAGGGGAAATAAATCTCGTCCCACAGGAAATTGGACAGGTTATCATCAACCTATACAGAAACGCTTATGACGCTGTGCAAGAGCACGCGTCTCATATGGTCGACTCCTACCAGCCACGCATTGCCATTTCGACGAAGAGAACGTCTGATTCGGTCATCATCCAGGTTGCTGATAACGGCCCTGGTATACCTACTGATCTAGAATCTAGAGTCTTTGTCCCGTTTTTCACTACCAAAGAGACCGGTAAAGGGACTGGGCTTGGCCTGAGCCTGAGCTATGACATCGTCACCCAGGGTCATGGCGGCCGATTGAACCTTGTTAGCGAAGAAGGGATGGGCGCTATTTTCACCATAGAGTTACCCATCGATTAGGGGAAACCCTTGACAGTAACGACATATCAATTATACGGTCTTTCATTATTGTAAACCGCGCTCTTTTTTGCTATCTAATAACAAGGAACTGTATGCGTTATTAGATACCCATCTCAACACGTTGCTCATACCATGCGTACACCCACATTCCTCATTGGGGGCATAGCACTCTTTGCACTGATTCTTTGGTTTAGTAGATCTAATAACGGGTCCAACCCGGAGCCTCCCACGGCGGCGGAGTCAAACCCAGCCGACCGGATTTTATGGGAAATTGAGCGCCTAAAAGACCCTGCATCCGGCGAAATCCCAGTTGGTATACGCAGTAGAGAAATTGCATTTTCCCAGGAGATGGCGAAAGCAGCGCAGCGCTTCAAGAAGCAGGCACAACTCACGTGGACGCCAGTCGGTCCGAACACCCTGGGTGGACGAACACGAGCACTGGCGTTAGACGCGGCGGATGAAAACACCCTTGTAGCTGGAGCCATATCCGGAGGACTATGGAAGTCGATAGACGGAGGGCAAAGCTGGACACACACCTTGAACACCTCCCAACTGCATAGTATCACCACCCTGGCCCAGGATACCAGGCCGGGAAAAACAAATACGTGGTATGCAGGGACTGGAGAGTTCAGAGGAAACAGCGCTTCAGGCGGTGGAGCACCGTATCGAGGCGACGGTATTTATAAATCAACAGACGGTGCCGATTCCTGGACACTCCTCCCTAGCACGTCAACAGGTGTCCCCCAATCCCTCGACCAGGATATGGACTATGTCTGGCGCATCGTAACGGATGCTTCGAACGACGCTGAGGACGAAGTCTATGCAGCCGTTTATTCAGGTATCTATCGCAGCATAGACGGAGGCGATTCATGGACCGAAGTGCTTGGAGGGAGTTTTGGCAACCATGTTTATACCGATGTGGTCATAAGCGCCACGGGCGTATTGTATGCTGCTTTGGGGCACCCTGGCGTTAATGCAGGCATATGGCGCTCTGAAGACGGCATCTCATGGGAGGACATCACACCCGATACCTGGTCACCAGCCTCTCAACGAACAACTCTTGGCATCGCCCCTTCCAATGAGGATGTGGTTTATACAATCTCGTACTCGCCGGGTGCAGGCAACAACGACCATTCGCTTTGGAAATACACACACGAAGAAGGCGAGAATGGCGAATCGATTGGAACGTGGGAAGACAGATCTGCCAACATCCCAACCTTTGGATCGTTTGGAAATGGCGCTTACAGTTCAAACATCAATTACGACATTCATATCACTGTTCACCCGGAAGATGAAGAAACGGTCTTTCTTGGTGGGATTTCACTCTACCGAACTACAGATGGATTCCAAACGACAAACACGGCCTGGGTCGCGGGTGTCGCCGGAGGAAGCGATAACTGGTCCGGCGACCACCATGCGGATCAGCACATCGTTGTCTTCTCCCCTTCTGATCCGTCCATCATGTACTCAGGAAGCGATGGGGGTATTCATCGCACGCTGGACAACCTGGCCACCGAGGTATTTTGGACTTCTCTAAACGATAGCTATGTAACGTCTCAATTTTACTCCCTGTCCATTGACCATACTTCTGATTCGAACCCTGCACTACTCGGAGGCACCCAAGACAATGGGACATGGATCATCAATGACCCGGCTGCATCTATTGATGGTGAGAAATTATGGGGTGGCGATGGAGGATTCACTGCCCTACTCAATGAAGGCCTCTTACGATATGTCTCCTTCCAACGAGGACAAATCTACAGGCACATCTACAATGAGAATGGGGAGCGACTTTCCTGGGCACTCGTTACGCCAAGCCTTGAAGACAACTATCAATTCATTCACCCCTTTACGCTGGACCCGAGTAATAGTGAAATCATGTATCTGCCAGGTAACCAGCGGTTGCTCAGAAATACGGCCCTATCCAGCATTCCTGACTTCCAGAGCGCCGAACATACCATTGGCTGGCAAGAATTGACCAATACGTTTATCACGGGCGGCGGTGTTATCAGTAGTGTTGAAGCCTCTCGATCAAATCCTTCGCACAGAGTGTTTTACGGCACTTCAGCAGGTCGCCTTTATCGACTTGACGATGCACATACAGGAGATCCTGTGCCCCAAGACATCACATCGTCCCTATTCCCTGGTGGAGCGTATGTCAGCAGCATCTCTGTACATCCTGAGGACGCAGATCAGGTGGTTGTTGCCTTTTCGAATTATTCCGTTCAGAGTGTTTTTTCATCGAATGATGGAGGCACTACATGGACAAATGTGAGTGGATCGCTCGAAGAGAACACAAATGGCAGCGGAAGCGGCCCCTCAGTGCGATGGATCGAGATAGCTGCCATTCCAGGTACGGATCCCATGTATTTCATAGGGACGAGTACGGGTGTGTATTCAACAGCCCTATTAGATGGTCTGCAAACACAGTGGATCCAGGAAGGCAGCACCACAATTGGCAATGTTGTCATCGAAATGTTGGATATCCGCCATTCTGATGGCTTCATCGCTGTAGGTACCCACGGCAGAGGATTCTATCAGTCTTCTATTCCTGTACCTGAATTGGATAGGGCGCCGGGCGGTATTGCAGGTGACCTCAACGTGTGGCTCAAAGCAGATGAAGGCGTTACTGGAGATACACAAGTCAGCAACTGGGAAGACCAGAGCCTCAGCGGCAATGATGCATTGCAAGAGACAGCAAACCAACAACCAACCCTCTCCCCTAACGCAATTAATTTTAATCCTGCGCTGAATTTTGACGGCAACCTCAGCGAGGATGGCAGTGGTGACTTCCTTGAAAGCGCAGACGGGTATTATGACCAAAGCATGTTTATTGTATTCAAGCCAGACGGTACCATCAGGACCAAGGACCCTGATGCCTGGACCACCGCTCAGCAACTCATTGGAGCCGATGCCAATGGGAATCTTGCGGAGGACGCAAATGACGTTACGGGTATTTTTGTCGGCGACGGTTGGGGTGGCAATACAAATGAGTTGATTTGCCTCTTCAGCGATTCAAACGATGATGGCGCCCTCTACAACACGTGTTACGAGAATGGGGCCGACTCACTCATCGCTGGTGAGGCCCTTATCCTATCGTTTAATGATGCAGCATCAAACGACGCCAAGGACCTTTTTAGAAATGGGCTGCAATTACCTGTAACAGGTGGAGCCTATGAGGAGATGGCAAACGCACCGTTCCGAATTGGCAATGACTGGGACTCAGCAGACATTGCAACAGATATGGATAGTGAGCGCGGCGAAGGATCCTATTGGTTTAATGGAGATATCGCGGAAGTTATTCTCTATTCCAGTCGCTCTGAAGATGATGAGCGTTTAAAGATTGAATCCTATTTAGCGCTCAAATACGGGATAACAATCGGCCATGATTACCTTTCGAGCTCCGGCAGCGTCGTATGGGATATCGACGAAAACCCAGGCTACAACAATGACATTACAGGCATCGGCAGGGATGATGCATCAGGCCTTCTTCAAAAACAATCCATGGGCAGCACGCTCTCGCTAGGTCTCGGTAGCCTTGCTGAGGATAATGCATCCAATGAGAACAGCTTTAACCAGGACCAGTCTTTCCTCGTTTGGGGTCATAATAACGGAGAACTTACTGAGCGTGATGTGAT
>JAHQVL010000389.1 GCA_019634345.1 Rhodothermaceae bacterium | reverse complement strand
TCCATCACAATCATGGTTCAGTTACAGGTAAAGTGAAGGCCATGTATTGCGGGGTTGTATTCTCAAAATCGGCCTGAAGAGATTGCCCCCATCTCTGGATGTCAGAAGCAGAAACGACAACAAACTGCCGGCCATCCACTTCGTACACAGACGGTTTACCTCTCCCCATAGATGGCAAGTCATGAGACCATAGCTCTGCGCCATTCTCCATATCATACGCCCGGATAGCATCCTCGGTCGACATAAAAATCAGGTCGCCTGCTGTCGCTGCTGGACCGCCTTTCAAGAACACCGATGACCCTGTATCGGTAAATCCTTGCTCCACAAGGTGGGGCGTATACCCTACAGGTACTTGCCAGATGAGTTCTCCTTTGTTCATATCATAAGCTGTTAGCCTGAACCAGGGCGGCTTGATGATAGGCAATCCCTTGCTATCCAGGATATGACGCCAGGCACTCTGGTACAGGATGTCACTGGTTTGGGGTACCTCCTCACTGGTAAGGGGCTGATCAGGCACCAGGGCCCGGTCGGGATTGGAGAGAAACATGTAGATCCACTGCGACTGCTCTTCACTCAAGGTACGGAAGCCAGGCATTTGTCCGCGTCCGTTGCGCACAACCTCTTCGTATTCATTCCGTGCCAGCCGATCAGTAACTCCAACAAGCGAGAGGGCACCACCCGCTCCTCGTCGATCAGCCCCATGACAGAGCTGGCATTGGGCCCTATAGAGGTTTTGTCCACGGTCGTATGGCGAAGTGCCCGTACCCGTTTCTCCTGCGACGATAGGTACGAGCTCTATTACAGAAGGCATGTTGTAGCTAAGTACAAAAAACGTCCCGTTACGTGGATCGGCAGCCGTTGAACCCCAGTTGGCCCCACCGCGGTTGCCAGGTACTTGCAGGACTTTGTCCGTGCTTGGAGGGGTATAGATACCCTCCCATCTCATGGCTTCGACCATCTCCACCAATGAATCGCGATCAGCTTCATTCAGATGTGGATTGAGGTCGTTCTCGATATCAAAATCGATAGGCACAAAGGGGGCAGGCTTTGTAGGAAACGGCTGGGTCGGCCAGGCTTCCTCGCCAGGTATTTCAGAAGGAGGAACCGGCCGCTCTTCAATTGGCCAGATAGGTTCTCCAGTTTCCCGGTTGAAGGTAAAGATCATCCCCATCTTTGTTGCCAGAGTCACTATATCAACCTCTTGCCCTTCATGTATAATCGTCATTAAGACCGGTGTAGCAGAGAGATCATAGTCCCATAAGTCATGATGAATCGTCTGAAAGTGCCATATCCGTTCACCCGTACGTGCATCAAGCGCTACTAAGGAACTGGCAAACAGATTTTCACCATGCCGGTCAATCCCATAGAAATCATAATTGGCTGACCCAAGCGGTACATAAACAATGCCCCGCTCATCGTCTACACTCAAACCACCCCATGCATTCGCTCCGCCCCCAATCTCTGAGCGCCCTTCGGGCCAGGTATCATATCCGTATTCACCCGGCTTTGGCAGCGTATGAAAGACCCATTCCAACTCACCCGTTACTACGTTGAACGCACGGATGTGACCTGGCGAAGCGATATACCCTTCGCCGGGTGAAGATCCCACGATGAGAAGGTCGTCAAAGATGACTCCCGGAGTTGATGAGGTGGCGCGGGTAACCTGGTTAAGATCGTCACCCATTCCCTGTCGCAAATCAACCTTTCCATCCTCACCAAAACTGGGGATCGGCGACCCAGACACGGCATCAACAGCGACTAACCAATAACTCCCGCTTGTATGAAAAAGGCGCCGATCGGACCGATCGTCACTTTCCCAATACACAATACCCCGAAGGCGACTTGAAGCAGGGTACTCATTGCGATGTGACCAAATCTCTTCACCGGTAGCGGCATGCAACGCGACGACAGCCCCATCGTCTCCGTATACATACATGACGGTATCGATGATCACAGGGTTCATCCGTGCAGCGCCTGGCGTCTCGTAAATCCAGGCTACTTCTAGCTGATCTACATTAGACCGAGTGATCTGATCCAGGGCAGAAAAGCTAGATGCTCCAGGTTCTGCTTCGTAGCGAGTCCACTGCATAAATTTCTGATCTTCCTCAGCGGAGGGCGTAGAACAGGATGCTATGGGAAGCAAAATCAGAGCAAAAAGAAAAGGACGTATATGCACAGATAATACCATAATTGCATAGAGGATAGGTGGGAAATAAAACTTACACAATTTTCCGTTCATAAGCGTTTTTAGTCCATGGATGTTGCAGCAAGGACCCCTCCCACTTATTTTCTACCCAACACTCATCAAACCCCCATTCCTGAAATGAATAAAAGACTCTTCTCAATCCTATTTGTAGCACTGTTCGTTCTAACAGCAACAGCCCATGCACAAAACCAAGTCATCGAAGTTTGGCCGAATGGAGTACCAGAGATGGAGGGACAAATGGATGAAGAACAGGCTATTAAAAGCCCGTTTGATGGGTTCACATGGGTCCGCAATGTAACCAATCCAACACTTACAGCTTACCTGCCAGATCCGTCAATCGCTAATGGTACAGGCATAATCGTCGCACCTGGAGGCGGGTTTCACTTCCTCTCAATGGAGTCGGAAGGAAGTCAGGTAGCTGAATGGCTTGTAGAACGAGGCATCGCTGCTTTTGTACTTAAATACAGGTTGGTACCAACCCCTACAGAAGAGCAAGCATTCATGGAATTATTGGGGCGGCTATTTGCTGATCTCGGTTCAGCTCGCCCGCAAATGGACAAGGTCACTCCACTGGCTATTAAGGACGGTGAAGAATCGATTCGTATACTGCGCCGCCGGGCTGATGAATTTAACCTATCCCCTGATCGCATTGGTATCATCGGATTTTCTGCTGGAGGACGTGTTGCATCAGGAGTAGCCATGTCCACAGATCCTGAAAGCAGACCCACGTTTGCAGCCCCCATTTATGGTGGCGCCCCTACCAACGAGATCTCTATTCCTGCTGATGCCCCACCCCTATTCACATTGGTTGCCCAAGACGATCAACTTGCAGCGCAAAGCGTGATGGATCTTTACGAGGCCTGGCACAAAGCCGGCCACGAAGCAGAACTTCACATCTATTCAAAGGGGGGTCATGGTTTTGGAATGAAGAAGCAGGACCTTCCCATCGATACCTGGATTGAGCGCTTTGGAGATTGGCTAGAGGTTCAGGGTTTACTTAATTAAATTGGATCTCACCAAATAAAGGTATGGGTATACTTAAGCAGTACAGTCCGGCTCTCGGTGAAGGGTTCTCGTGGACCTTGAAACTGAACCCGATCTGAATTTATGCCTTCGTTATACACAAACCACAAATCGTTACCCTCTCGAAAATGGTAGCGGAGACGGGTATTGATGTTGACACGATCCGTCTGGTTGTTGTACTGCACTAGAGATGCGACCGAAAAGTGATTATTCAATGCCGCCTGGATCCGAACCCTTGGTAAATGGGCGTTAAATCGTTGATCGCGATCTGGAAATCGGATGATGCTCAACTCGTAATCGACACCCAATTCCAGGTGTTTGGATACGTTCCATGCTAAGCCTGGTGATAAAGATGTTCTCCACCCATCATAAAAAGTACCACTTATCAAGGTAACATCTGGCCGAAACTGCCACCCTTCCGGAGCACTTGCAGACAACCATACATCATGAAACCAGTATGAGCCTATGGGCACTTCAGCATTATCAGATAGAGAAAAAGCAGATTGCACATCTTCGTAATAGTGATCTGTAGAAATCAGGAAGATTGCACCATCTTTGAGCTCAAACCAGTAAATAGGCAATCAGTGGAAAAGGTTCAATGGCCTCCCAGACTGCCTCATCGATGTGACCATCCACCGTAATAGTACCGTTTATCCGCTGAAGATATATAGCAGAACGAGGCAAGTCCTTGGCTTGAGCTATTCTCATAGGATTGCTTGCCTGCCCCAACACATTGTAAGGGAAAAGGCACCACGTGATTAGACAAAAGAACAACAAGAACACAGACAGTAATGTTGTTTTCATATCCTCCATATCAAGGGCAGTGCCTGTTTTTGAGATGCCCAATAATGAGTAATACACTGCCCACAATCGTCAAACCGATTTCAGCGAATTCACCCATCGATTCCTCCACAAAAACTGCAGCGACAAGCACTAACAGCCCGCTGCTTAGAAAGAATATGACTGAGTACCTTCGCGGTATCCGATAGGCTCGCCGAGATGCAATAAAGGTGATAGGTACAAGCGCTATTAGAATAATCACGTGTACCCATTCGGAAGCAACCCAAAGAGGTGCGCTAGCTAACAACACGGGAGTAGCAACGCAGTGGACCAAACACAAGCCGGAAAAAAAGACGCCAGACCAATCCCACCAGCTTATTGTTTTTTTGATCGTTGTAGATTCCATCTATCTATTTTGCCTGAGTTAATTATCCTTATTGATGGCCTGTAACTGTACTATTTAACCTCCTTTGCATCCTTAATCAGGAAGTACAATCCCATGGGTGCATCGGGAATCAATTCGAAAGTGCCTGCGACCTCTATGGGATCGTATGTATATCGAATACCGTCGCCTTTGACTTTGACTTCAAGAAACTGGGCCTGCGTACCTGGAGCACAAAACTCACATCCATCAAGGGGCAACATGCTTAGGATGAAGTGTTTCTGTTCAAGCGTGTTTTCAAGAGGCATCATGAACCCAAGGATTTTGACATGCTTCCCTTCGAGGCCTTTGACGGTCTCCCCAAATTCCGTGACCCAATCTCCGTCGTCATTTACTTCGAAACTCAGATCAGCTAATGTGTCCCAATCAAGGTGCTCTTGGGCGGATGCCGGGCTGGATACTCCCAAAAACAGAAAAACGATTAAGAAAATGTAAGTACCTGGATATAGTGTTTTCATCGTATCTATTAATGATGTCTTTCTAAGATTGAGAGAGCGTACGCGCAATATCTGTGCGGTAGGCCTGTATAGCAGGCAACACAGACGCAATCACTCCAATTACTATTGCTAGAGCCACTAACCACAATTCGTCTATTGAGAAGAAGAAGCCGCTGATGTCCAGGCCTCTTGATTCCCCTACAAAAGTGCCCAACAATTCAGCGGCACCGTGTCCTAAAATCAATCCAAACAAAGTCCCCAACAACGCAAGCAACACACCCTCAAGAATTACCTGCTTTAGCAAAAACCCTCGCGAAGCGCCCATGGTACGCATGATAGCCAAATCATAGGCCCTCTCTTTCATAGCGTTATAGAGCGCAATAAATACCCCAAGCGAAGCGGCAAAAATGAGCACGTATGCAAAAACGCGAAAAGCATCGATCCCGGTCCCAAGCAATGAGAGTAGCCGCGCAGTTTGAAAGACGGGCGCTGCGGCTTGCATACTGGTTTCTTTATTAATGTATCGAGGCAGCGTTGCAGCCGCAATCGGGGTCTTGTATTTAACAAGGAGCGTGGTGTATTCGAGGTTTTCGTCAGATGCCATCACGTCCTCATCGTGATGATCACTCTCTGATTCTTCGTGATCGTGCGAGTCCTCTTCATCATGCTCATCATGGGCATCCTCCTCAGCTGAATGTAACCCATGCATTGCCCACACCGTCTCAATGCTGGTGACAACCAACCGGTCGATAACTGAACCAGCCGACCCCAGAATACCGACAACCCTCAATGGATGATCGCCATGAGCATTTCCTCCCCCAATGCCATGAGCACTGACAATCGTATCTCCAATAGTGAGCCCTTCTTCTTCTGCCACCTGGCTGCCTACTACGACTTCAAAAGCCGAACTCCAACTCGCCCCCTGAACCACAGCAACCTCATAGTGATCGAGCAAAGCAGGCGTCGAACCAACAATCCGATACTGCTCGTAACTATCACCCAACGCAAGAGGAATCGTCTCAGCCACCATAGGATGCATGCTCAATTCACGCGCCTCTCGTACAGGAATATTACCCGGAGGGGTATCGATATGAAAGACACTCGACAGGATGAGTTGCAGCGGACTGCCCTTTGCCCCCACAACGAGATCGATACCTTTGACATTGGACTGTAAGTTATCGTCTAACTGTTTGCTAAAAAGCAATAGCACCACAATCGTAGCCATCCCTAAACCCAGCAGCAGGACATTTAGAGCCGTACCCAATTTATTCTGGCGGATATAGGAAAGAGTTAACTTTAGGATATTCATCGTGAGATAGCCTCCTCCACAGCAGATTGAGTTACGTTGACGGGGTCATCCAGTACTAATTGATTTTCGAAATGCGGCTTGATACGCTGATCATGTGTAGCGATCACCAGGGTTGCTCCATAGCTCTCAGCCTGCTTTACCAGTAGCCTTAATACATTTTCGCTCCGTACATCGTCCAAACTGGATGTTGGCTCATCAGCCAGTATCAGTTCAGGTTTATTAATGACTGCCCGTGCAATACACACTCTTTGCTTCTGCCCCTGGCTAAGCGTATTCGGATATGATTTTGCTTTATCGAATAGATCGAGTTCGGTCAATACCTCGCGTATACGCGCATCATCTTGTGGCTTGCCAGCCAGGTAGGACGCCAGCCGAATGTTTTCTTCGACTGTCAGAGACCCGAGGAGATGCATCTGTTGAAAGACGATACCTATATGCTTACCTCTAAATCGATCAAGCTGATGTCCCTTTAGCGAGGACATATCAACTCCAGCAACAGTTACACTTCCAGCCGTGGGGCGTAATAAACCACCCATAATGTGCAACAAGGTACTTTTTCCACTACCTGACAGTCCTAAAACAAGCGCATGCCCGCCAGAATCTACTGAGAAATGAGGCAGAGATAAAACCAGGTCTTTTTCATACCGGTGCTCGATACCTCGTAGTTCAATCATAATGAGTACAAAATTAAATGAGTTGGATTAGGTGGGACATTAACTCATGTCATCTTTTGCTTCTATCCCTGAGTGAGTTCTTAGTGCCAGTATATTGAAAACCTAAAGCAACGAAAAATCAACTAAACCAGTTGAATGACACGTACAAACCACGGTGCAGCAGTATGCGTTGCGCTCGCATACACCACATTAACAAAGAAAGGCAATTAAGCCAGAATGGGAGGAGCGCGTAGACGAGCGGATTGCAGAAGGCTAAGATCAGCATAGTGGCCTTCTACTGGTACAATATCCTCTACAGGAATTAGTTGCGCATGGTGTATCGCAGTCGTTGGCGTATCGGAAATCTGCGAAACAGCATCACAATATGGACACAGGTCATCTTCGGCCCATCGCACATCCAGCACGTGCTCCATGTGTTCCGAAGCATGATCCGAAACCAGGTGACCAACAGCATGCCAAACAGGATTCGTCACCAAAGCTAGCGCTGCCCCTATGAGCAGTACAGCAGAACGATATCGAATCAGGTTAGCCATTGAATAAAGGATGCGTCAGTGGATATTTGTGTGTATATTAATACACACTGACAAAAGATTCAACCCACTTAATAATTTCCTTACCTTTTTCGGCTTAGATACACTCTTGCATGAAAAGACTCAACTTTACCGTTGACGAAGCGACCCTGGTCCTTCTTAATGAACTCTCAGAACGGTATTACAAAGGCAATAAATCTAAAACAGTGCGCGCGGCACTGGAAAGCCTGGCTGCTCATTCAGGACACATGGGATGGATAATTCGGGGATACGTTCCCGTAGAAACAGATGAAGATACGTCCTGCCATACCTGCCAGACCCCTCATCAAAAAGGCGACATTCTTTTTCGCCCCGTGTTTGAACGAGGCCGGGGGCCTGATGTCTTCACCCAAATCCCAAGCGAAAGCTGGATGGATTGTCCCGATTGCGCAGAACAGCTGTTTGAGGGATAAGCGTACCCCTTTTAGCCGTTCGCCATATCATTCTGTTGCCTGGCATCTTCTTTTTTAGGCAACTGGCCATTTTTCATACCTCCAGGAATCAGAAAAAGATAGAAGATCATGCCGCATCGTTCCTCCCTCTCCCCTTATCGAGTAGGCATCATGGGATTAGGACACTGGTACTCTGCCTACGGCCTGGCTCGAGGGTTGGTCGAGTACCCAAATGCAGAACTAGTAGCCTGCGCAAGTCCTGATGAAGCCAAAGCAAGCGAATTTGCTAAAACGTTTGGCATCGTCCCCTACAACAGGTATGACGATATGCTCATGGATGCTGCTGTTGACATTGTTCTCATAGCAGCAACGGTCTCTGAGATACCTGCATGCACAGAACTGGCTGCCCAAGCCGGCAAGCACATCATTCTCGGTAAACCCATGGCGATGACGCTCGAACAAGCTGATCGGATGGTCTCCCTTATTGAGTCTGCCGGAATACTCTGCGTCCCGTTCCAGGCCATTGCCCGATTAGGTGCCGTAGCCTTAAAGCAACGCATTCAGGACAATGAAATTGGCGACATTGCAGTCATGCACCAGACAAGCCGATGGTCTCTTGCTGAGGACTGGTTTCGTTCTGGTAAACCAGGCTGGTTTGTTGATCCCAAGCATGTACCGGGAGGGGCGCTCATCGATGAAGGCATCTATGCCATTGAACTGTTCAGTTGGCTGGCTGATAGTGAGATCGTAGAGGTCGAGGCCCGGGTAGCAAACCTTGTCCACAAGGAGATTGATGTCGAAGATTGGAGTATGGCTACCTTCACGTTACGGAACGGTATCATCGCTACGTTAGAAGCGGCATGGACCATTAACGCGCCCAGAAAAAGTGGTCCATCACCCAAGCAAAATGCAGTTGTTCGGCTTGAAATCATTGGTACACGCGGAGAAATCATAACACAAAGCTTCAGAGACCCCGGGCTCGAGGTACTGGCTGCAGGCGCCGACAACTGGGCCTTTGAACGGCAAGCTGGTGAACTGTTTGGCCCTTCCTCACCAGGCCCGATTGCTCACCTGATCGACTGCCTTGAACGTGAACAACAACCTGTTTCAACCATTGCAGACGCCCACCATTCATTTTTAGCAGCAATGGCAGCGTACGAATCTGTCCGGCGAGGTAAGCCGGTTAAACTGGCTGAGTTGAGTCCTAAATAATAACGGGGCGGTAGAATAATTAACATTTATGGACTATTATCTAATCTCCCTGCCTACCCACCAACCACGGAGTACACTATGAATCGTCGTGGATTTCTTTTAACTGCTGCCTCTCCTTTTTTATTGACGATGAGAACACCGCTGAGCTCTGCCCCTTCAGCCGACATTACGAATGGATTGATTCAAGCGACATTGTACTTGCCGGATCCAGAAAAAGGGTTTTATCGCTCGACACGATTCGACTGGTCGGGCGTGATAGCCAGTTTGAAGTATGCAGACCATGATTTTTACGGTCCGTGGTACACGGACTCCGACCCTCCCGTCCGCGACTTTGAATACCGGGGCTCCGATATCGTAACCGGCGCTCAAAGCACAATCACGGGCCCTGCCGAGGAATTTCCTAGCCCTCAAGGCTACCAGGATGCTAAACCGGGCGAGACCTTTGTAAAAATCGGCGTTGGAGTCTTGCGCAGAATTGATGACAGCAAATACAACCCCTACGCAAATTACGAGATCGTAGATTCGGGCACATGGACCAGCCGGCCACGAGCAGACGCAGTAGAATTCCAGCAAGAGGTCATGGATCCTGCCTCCGGATACGGATATCGGTATCAAAAGACGGTTCGCCTGGTTGAGGGGCAGCCGGAACTCATCATCGGGCATCGCTTGACGAATATTGGCAAAAAACCCATTCGAGCCAGCCAGTACAACCACAACTTCCTCGTACTCGACGGCGCAACAACGGGCCCCGATTTTCTCATTACGGTTCCCTTCCAGATTAAAACAAATCAACCACCCGATCCAGCCCTTGCGGAGGTTCGAGGTAACACCATCGCGTTCAATAAAGTGCTCGCAGGCGAAGACAGGGTATACATACCCATTGATGGCTTCACCGATCAGGTGAGTGATTACGATGTCACTGTCGCGAATCAACGAACAGGCGCCAGCGTGCGCATCACTGCCGATCGGCCCATGGTGAGAATGGCTCTGTGGTCCATCCGAAGCAACATCTCTATTGAACCGTTTGTCGATGCCAGCACCAATCCAGGAGACACGACCACCTGGACGTTGAGATACATGTACGGTGCTTCATGACCGACTCTCAATTATTCGCCTATATCCAGGAGCATTTATATGTGGCGGCGGTCAGTGATATCCTGGATAGCCTTGGCCGCACTCAGCAAGTGATGCACCACCGCCTGCGTCCTCTCTTGCCAGATATACGGAATTGCGGGTTTGTCGGACGGGCCAGAACAGCGCAGTGGATTGAATCTCCCCATGTCGATAAAGACGATCCGTATGGATTGGAAATCGACCTCATGGACTCACTCCAACCGGGAGATGTTGTTGTACACTCAACAGATCACGGGCGTACCAATGCTCCCTGGGGAGAACTATTGACCACAGTAGCCATGCGCAATGGATGCGTGGGTACCGTGTGCGACAGCCAGGTGAGGGACTGTGTTCGTATCATTGAACTCGGATTTCCAGTGTACTACAGCGGTATTCGAGCGCTTGATTCCATGGGACGAGGCCGAGTCATCGGCATAGATGTCCCCATTCACTGTGGCGACGTTGAGGTGCATCATGGCGATATCGTTTTTGCGGATTACGATGGGGTCGTTGTCATACCCCGGGACCTTGAAGAAGAAGTCATAAAACACGCCATGGAAAAGGTAACCAAAGAGAATCAAACGCGACAGGCATTGATGGAAGGCAAATCGCTTAGAGAGGTGTGGGAGACGTACGGCGTGCTCTGATTAACCCAGCCCCTTATCCTTCATATATCGATCATAGGTCGTTAACTTCCTGCCGTCACCACTCGTGTGCCCGCCATCAATAACAAGGGTATGGCCTGTTATAAATTGGGCGTCTTTGCTGCTCAAAAAGACGAACGCCCCGGCGACATCTTCCGGCCTTCCTAATCGATTTAAAGGAATTAATTGTTCTGCATAGAACTGCATGAACTCCGGTGAATCGATTTCTTCGGCCATGGGTGTGAGGATATATCCAGGAGCTACCGCATTGACCCGCACGTTGAAATCAGCAAGATCCAGTGCCATCGTTTTAGTAAGTAGAATGACACCGGCTTTTGTAGCGTTATAGTGTCCTAGTTTCACCTCCGCTGTAATCCCATTCTTACTGGCCATATTGATGATGCTTCCGCCTTCCGGCTGTGTAACCATTTGGTGCGCAACAACTTGGGCCACATTGTATACACC
>JAHQVL010000388.1 GCA_019634345.1 Rhodothermaceae bacterium | reverse complement strand
TTAGTGAAGACGGATGCCGCTGTGATTCTCGACGCTGATTTGCAAGATCCTCTTGAGGTCGTTGACGAGATGGTGAGTAAATGGCGGGAAGGGTTTGATGTGGTATACGGACAGCGTATCAAAAGAGAAGGAGAGAAATCCTATAAGTTATGGGCCGCGTCTGCATTTTATCGATTTTTTCGGTGGATGTCTGACATCGACATGCCCCTGGACACGGGTGATTTTCGGTTGATTTCAAAAAAGGTAATTGAAGCCTTTAACGAAATGGACGATGCCCAACCGTTTGTAAGAGGATTAGTGACCTGGTTAGGGTTTAGCCAGGTTGCCGTGCCCTATGTGAGAGCGCCCAGGGCAGCAGGGACCTCAAAGTATACCTTCAGCAAATTGCTGGGCCTTGCACTGAGTGGATTGACTTCATTTACAGAGAAGCCACTGCGCATTGCAACACGGTTTGGGTTTGTCACTGCTGCATTGTCACTTGTAGGTGTGCTCGGTTACGTAGGATACTCCCTATTTTCTGGTGCTGGACTTTCTGCGCTAACCGTCCTTGTCTTCACAGGCTTCTTTTTTGGCGGCGTCCAATTGTTGTTCTTGGGCATCATTGGAATCTACCTGATCCGGGTGTATGGCGAAGTAAAAGGCAGGCCCCGGTATGTCATCGATGAAGTTTGGCAGCCAGACTCCTCGATTAACCCAGGCGTTCAACACGTTGCACCGCCAAGGCCTCATTCAACTCCACGTCAAAAATCGGCAGCCCGTCTCCGAGAGCCTGAACGGTAGCCGTTAACTGGGTACCATGCAGGGCACCATGCACCTTGATAAACGCCTGCTGGTCTGCTTCATCGAGGTAGCCCTCTTTAGTCATAAATGCAGCATGCTGCCGGTGCATATAACCTGTCGCTTCAGGATGATTGATAAACACCTGTATATCATGAAGCTGCGGTGCAACCAATACAAAGGGGATGTCATCATCATTTTCAGGTTTTTGCGCATGGATATTGAGAATAGCTTGCTCGGCATGATTCCCCTGTAAAATCTCGAATTGAAGCCGGTCGTCACCTGCCCAAAATCGAGTCAAAAATTCCCTGACAAAAGCAGCTATTAAAAAGGGCCTGATTCGATACGTTTCCTGGTTCTCAAGCATGAGTCGTATATGACCACACCCGGTGTGGGCAGGTTCTGCCAAAAGCTCTAGAAGCACAGGCCTGAGAGGTTCTGGTGGAGCAGAGAGTAGGCTGATAAGGTGTTCTACAGAGTTGATAGCTGTCCCTCTTACCTGCAGTGAATTTACAAGCGACTCCAACGCATGAGCATCAGAGTGCATGTAGAAGTGTCCGAACGTGTCCTGGTAAGCAGAAAAAATCGAGGAAATCTGATCGGCCGAGAGCAGCTTCTCGGTGTGAAGCTCATAGGCGGCGAGCATTTGTAGAAATAGCCCCGCATTACCACCTGGTGCAGCCACAACGCCAGTGAAGTTACGGCCGTCGACACATGAAATAGCTTGAGCGCTTAATAGCTGGCTGATAGGAAGAACGTGAGATTGTTTGGTTAGCTGCTCTAAATGGGTAGAGAGTTCTGCCTGAGAAAGGGTCTTTTTCATATGTAAATCAATGATAATCCATTATTTGAGCGGTTTTAATAAGCAACCATCCAGATAGATCCTCGTATCAGGTGAAGTTTCTTTGTAGGCACCTTCCTCTTCGTATTCCACCCATAATTTCCTCCTAGTTGCTATGAAGTTATTTAGCACGCATAGAACCCTGTTCACATACGCACCCCTCTTTCTGCTCTTGCTGTTTCTAGGTGCATGCGAGTCCGACCCCTACGTCCCCGATGACAGTGTTAACGTTTTTCGATCTGTATTGGACGAGCGGGCACGAATGATAACGATTCGCCTCGATGACGAACTGTGGGTTGCCTACAGTGCAGAGACTGGAGCACTGTATAAGGTGTGGCGAGACGGAGTTGATTTTAATGGGGCCGTTTACACGACAGCTCATGGGCCGCAACCAACCAGTATTGGGCCGGCGTATGTCATTTCTGAGCAACTCCAGCCCTGGAAGCTGCTGGTTGAGGGACGTGAATCTGTGCCCGAGGTCGTGTATAAAGGACACACGGAGCAGGGGTCGCAGACTACCATCCGGCTTGAGATTAAAACGGATTTAAACGAACAATTCGTTGTTACTGAAACACCGTTGTATACCACAGACGAAGCGGGAAATCCCGGTTTGCAGCAAACGTTTACCGTTGAGAATGCCCCGCAAGGAACCCAGGTCGTTTATACGATGGCCCTGAGTTCGTTGCTGGAATCTGATAGCTTTTCGACAAACGGAGACTTTGAGGTTGTAGAGGAAAGGGACGGCGTTCTGATTGGTGCATTGACGCTCGTTTCTGGTGGCATCACGACGTTCACGAGCTATTTCTCTGAGCCAAGCGTTGTGCCGGCTGCGGAAGAAGCGGGCCCTGCTAAACCTGAAGGCCTGGTTTTAATAGAAGGAAGTGACTGTGCGGCCTGCCACAATGCGGAGGTCCAAACAGTAGGGCCTTCTTACCAAGCAATAGCTGAGCGGTATGATAATAACGATTTGACCACGGTACGCCTGGCAAACAAGGTTATTCAAGGCGGTTCTGGAGTATGGGGGGAAACGATTATGACGCCCCATGCTCAACTCGATATGGAAGACGCCAAGAAAATGGTTGATTACATCCTTTCTCTTGGTGGTAATGAGTCCTCCGATGGCGGGCCGTTGGATGTTGGAGCCGATGCCATTGATCTTACCGAAAGCAGGGACGGTAGTAATGGGCTTGTTGTAAATATGTACCCTATTCTTGGTTCGGCAATATCTCTTGAAACCCTGGAGATCAGTGATGCGCCTTATTACTCAGGCACCATACCTGCCTTGCATGCACCCAGTGAAGCATACATGGGAGACGTGCTCACAAACTATTACGTTGAGGTAACAGGGGTATTAAACATAGAAGAGACAAACAACTATGTGATCCGCCTTGTGAGTGATGATGGGAGCCGCCTGTATCTGGATGACCGTTTGTTGGTAGATAACGATGGGTTGCATGGCCCAGAACCGAGAGATAGTGAATTGATCTTGGAAGCAGGACCTCACCCCATTAAGGTTGAGTTTTTTCAATCTGGCGGCGGGGCGGCGTTGTCATTGCAGTGGGCCAAGCATGGGGATAACGGATTTTCTGTTATTCCGTCAGACGCTTTTACCTTCAACCAAAGCGATTTAAAAGAAGCCACAGATTACGATGTATTGACTGGCGTTGAGGAAAAACGAGCGGGCGACCAGGCTCCTCTGACCGGTGTACATCCTAGCTTCGCCGTCGAAACGATTCGTCCAGATGGTTTTGAGCCGAAAGTAGGAGGGCTCGATGTGATGGACGACGGCCGGGTGATTCTAAGCACGTGGGATCCTGAAGGCTCTGTCTATATGGTGTCTAACATAGAGCAGGGAAATAGGGCGGAGATTGAAGTCAAGCGCATCGCTAAAGGATTGGCCGAACCGCTGGGGCTCAAGATCGTGGATGGCGAAATCTATGTGCTGCAGAAGCAAGAGTTGACAAAGCTTATTGATACGAATGGGGACGACGTCATTGATGTGTATGAGACCATCTCGAATGATTGGGGAGCCACGGGTAACTTCCATGAGTTCGCTTTTGGGCTCGTCTACAAAGACGGCCATTTTTATGCAGCATTAGCCACAGCTATCTTGCCCGGTGGCGCAAGCGCCGATCCTCAGAATCCAGATCGAGGTACAGTCATTCAGATCAATAAAGAAACGGGGGAGCTTAATTTCTTTGCCAAAGGGCTGCGTACGCCGAATGGCATTGGGCTGGGCATCAATGACGAGATCTTCGTGACAGATAATCAAGGAGACTGGTTACCAGTGAGTAAGGTGCTGCATATTGTCGAAGGTGAGTTTTATGGGTCACGCTCCGTTGATTTTGAAGGCACTGCAAATCTTACAGAGAAATTGCCTGTAGCCTGGCTTCCTCAGGATGAGATTGGTAATTCTCCTTCTCAACCAGCCATCTTGAATGTTGGGCCCTATGAGAACCAGATGATACATGGCGAGGTCACCCACGGGGGTATCAAGCGAGTATACACAGAAGAGGTTGACGGGCAATATCAAGGTGCGTTGTTCCGATTTACTCAAGGACTCGAAGCCGGTGTGAATCGAATAATCTGGGGGCCGGATGGGAAGCTTTATATCGGTGGTGTGGGTAATCCCGGTAATTGGGGGCATGTTGGTAAAAACTGGTTTGGCCTTCAGAGGATGACGTATACCGGTGATCCTGTTTTTGAAATGTTGGCCATACGCGCCCAATCGGATGGGTTTGAGATTGAGTTTACGGAGCCCCTGGCTGAAGGCGTTGGTGAGCAGACTAGTGATTACAGCATAACCCAGTGGCTGTACCGCCCAACGGTTGATTATGGAGGCCCTAAGATCGGGGAGCGCATTCTTCCGATTGAAAACATCCAGGTATCGGATGATCGGACTCGGGTTCGGCTTACCCTGAGCGGCTTGCAGCCGAATCATGTTGTTTATTTTAAATTGAACCATGAGTCGATGGAAAGTGAAGCCGGCCGCAGTTTGTGGACGACAGAATCCTGGTATACACTCAATCGGATTCCTGCGGAGTAAGTACTTTAATGCAGCATAAATGGCGCAATCTGGTATTTCTAGCTTTGGCCGAATTGATGGCCATGGCATTGTGGTTTTCAGCGTCCGCGGTTGTGCCTCAACTTACTGTAGAGTGGGAATTGACATCGAGTGCGCAATCCTGGATGACAATGAGTGTGCAAATCGGATTTGTGGTAGGAGCCTTGCTCAGCGCGTTACTAAATATTGCTGATCGAATACCTGCCCGTGTGCTATTTGCTGTAAGCGCCTTTGTGGGAGGCCTTTTTAATGCATTGATTCCTCTAGTCGATTCTGATCCTCAAGTTGCCCTCCTGTTGAGATTCCTGACTGGCGTCACCCTGGCCGGGGTGTATCCGCCCGGGATGAAGTTAATGGCTACGTGGTGCAAGGAGGATCGCGGATTAGGAATTGGGTTATTGGTTGGGGCGCTCACAATGGGATCTGCATTGCCACATCTGTTTAATGCCTTACCTGTGTTCGGGGGCGAAAGCGGGATGCCGCCCTGGAGAACGGTGCTTTGGGCTTCCTCTGGCCTGGCTGTTGTTGCATCTGTGATGGCTTTTTTCTTTATCAAGGCCGGCCCTTATTTGACAAGTGCTGCTCCCTTTAATTGGCGGTTTGCCGGCCAGGCGTTGAGCCATCGCCCAACCCGGCTTGCGAACCTCGGCTATTTGGGGCACATGTGGGAGCTCTACGCCATGTGGACCTGGGTGCCCTTCTTGCTCTTGGCCAGCTACGAGCAGGCAGGATGGAGCCAGGAAGCTGCTCGGGGAGCCGGGTTTGCCGTAATCGGAATAGGTGGCTTGAGTGCTATCATCGCGGGGCAATTAGCCGATAAATTGGGCAGAACGACGATTGCGTCTACAAGTCTATTGGTTTCTGGTAGCTGTGCTCTTGGTGTCGGTTTCTTCATGAACGCTCCGCTTGCATTAACGATGATCTGTGTTGTCTGGGGAATCAGCGTTATCGCAGACAGCGCACAGTTCAGCGCAGCTGTCAGCGAATTAACAGATAGCCGGTACGTTGGGACGGCTCTTACTATTCAGACGAGTCTTGGATTTTTACTGACTCTATTCTCCATACGAATCATTCCTCCTCTGGTAGATTGGGTGGGGTGGGAATACGCGTTTATGATATTGGCACTTGGCCCTATTTTGGGAATATGGAGTATGTTGAAACTCAGAGGACTGCCAGAGGCTGTTCAAATGGCGTCAGGGAATAAGTAAGTTGTGCACGGTTTTCAGAGTGTTAAAAAATGTTAATAGGGGAGAAAAACCAAAGCAAGAGAGTTATTCGTACTAGTGTCAAAACCCAATCTCTTATCGCAACGAATAGTTTGCCTATGCATCGCTGATACCATATCACAATAACAAATCAAAGGTATCAACAATGAAAACTCGATTGCTTTTTGGGCTGTTCATCGCAGTCTTTGGCTTAGGCTCTACTGTGGCAGCCCAAGAAATTGATCAAATGGAATCTGCATTAAAGCAGGCTCAAGAAGAAAATAAAGGTGTCGCACTCTATGTATATTCTGACTCTTTAAATACACCCAGCTCTCTTAGTGATGTTTTTGGGGGAGAAGATGATTGGGTTGTACAAGCCTATCTAGAAAAACACTTTGTACCTATCTATATAAACGCTGATAGTGCAGAGGGGCAAGAATTGGATCAGCAATATAACGCAATAGGTTGGTATCCAACGCTCTTTATTTTAGACCAGGAAGGGGATCGGAAGGCATTTATGATGATAGACGGAAAGGAGACAGAACCGGGCGACTTTGCACATTTTTTTCTTATGAATGAAATTGGTCCGGGATGGACGGCATCGGACAAATAAGATGCTGGCGTTCGTTGCTTCAGAGGGTACCTATAAGGAGCGCGAGGCAGCCATTCGATGCTTTGCTACGTTTCGGAATCTTGAAGTGATTTCTGTATTGCAGAAGGCTCTTTCTGATCAGGTAAAATGCGTTGCATTTGCTGCTGTCGAGACGTTGCGTATTTTAGGGAAAGAAAGTAGCCTAAAAGAGGAAATTGCTGAAACTGTGGCTTACTGGTCCGAAAGAGAAGAGACGCGGCGTGCCAACTGGGAAAATCGACAAGCCCACAAGAGAGCAGGTATACTGATTGATAAATCAAAGATGGTGCGTTTTGAGTGGTTTAAGCGCAAAGTGCTTGGAGCAATGAAAAAGGGGCGATTTTATGGATGGTAGGCAAGGTGAAAAGAATGCCAGTCCAAGGATTAGATGAGTGCGCTACGTACTGGCTGACCAGATCGATCATATCAAGAGGATGTATTCAGTCACGCCTTTGTTAGGGCTAGTGTCAGTAGGGCTCTTTGTCACTACGTTCTTTACCCTTGGGATTGCGACTCCCCAATATGATTTGTTGCATGATTATATAAGTATGTTGGGCGCTCAAGGTCAGCCTTTTGCGATCTGGTGGAATCTCATAGGGTTTGTGTCTGTCGGTATTTTGTTTGCTGGGTTTGGTTGGGCATATAGCCGGATAATCGAGGATAACTGGGTGGGGCTTTTCTTGATGATCTCGGGGGTTGGGTTTGCAATGGGTGCTATTCCAGCAGATTTTATTAATCCTGATGTACCCTTTTCTAAAGCCCATTTCGTTTCAATTTGTCTTGCACTTGCTGGTTGGTGCTTAGGGCTTGCTAGAATCGGTCATAAACATTCAGGATTCAGAATGGGTCGAATGAGTGCAAATTTGGCTGGCTTGTTCGCCGTATTTCCTATGATAGCCATGGCAACGAGACTCATCACTGCGCCCGTTGCTCATAGATTGGTTTTGGTTGTCGTGTTGGCCTGGGTTGTCTACACCTCCATTGGGTTTATTGGAAAGAAGAGATGTTCACAATACCCGGGATAGGCAGAGAATATTTGCGCACAATATTCGCAATACGCGGGAGAAGTAGAGAACTTTTGCGCACTGCATTCGCAATACCCGGGAAGAGTAGAGAACTTTTTGCGCACTGCATTCGCGATACCTGGGGATAGCCAGGACATTCTGCGCACTACCTTCGCACTACCTGGGAGTGGCAGAGAAAGTCTGCCCACCGCATTCGCAATACCCAGGAGTAGCCAGGACATTCTGCGCGCCACATTTACCATTCCCGGGAATAGTGGAGAATTACGGCGAGAGGCGTTCCCAACCTCGAAATGGGCTTCGGATATTCTCAAGCGGGCATTACTCACGGTTTAATCCATCCTAAGAATTCTTCCTTTTAGTCAACTCAAGCAAAAACGCATAGTCCAAAGCCACTTCTTTGTACCGTTCATACCTGCCCGACGCTCCGCTGTGACCGGCTTCCATATTGGTCTTTAGCAGCAATAGGTTCGAATCCGTTTTTGTCGCTCTCAACTTCGCCACCCATTTAGCGGGCTCCCAGTATTGAACCTGGGAATCATGCAGGCCGGCGGTGACGAGCATATTGGGGTAGTCTTTCTCTTCAACATTGTCGTAGGGTGAATACGATAGCATGTACTCGTAGTATCTAGGGTCGTTAGGATTGCCCCATTCGTCGTATTCGTTCGTGGTTAATGGAATGGAGTCGTCCAGCATCGTGGTGACAATATCAACAAAGGGCACGTCAGCGATAACACCTCTCCACAAATCAGGACGCATGTTGATGACGGCGCCGATAAGGAGCCCGCCGGCGCTTCCGCCTTTTCCAAATAATAGATCGGGGCTCGCATACTGGTTATTGAGAAGATCCTCTGCAGCATCGATGTAATCAGTGAACGTATTTTTTTTGTTGAGGAGTTTTCCATTTTCATACCACTGCCGGCCCAATTCTTCGCCACCCCTGATGTGGGCAATTGCGTAAACGAATCCGCGATCCAACAGAGAGAGGCGAGGGCTGCTGAATCCTGCATCGAGGCTGGCACCGTATGATCCGTAGGCATAAAGGAGGAGGGGGGCGGAGCCGTCGATAGGGGTGTCTTTTCTGTATACAATGGATATGGGAATCGAAGCACCGTCTCTAGCTGGAGCGTAAAGTCTATCGGTTTGATAGTCCGCTTTGTTAAAAGTGCCTAGCACCTCTTGCTGCTTGAGCAGGGTTCGTTCCCTGGTTTGCATATCGTAGTCGAACGTTGACCTGGGGGTGGTCATGGATGTGTATCCGAATCGCAGCGTGTGGGTGTCGAATTGGGGGTTAATGCTGATGTAAGCGAGATAGGCGGGCTCTTCGAATTCGATGTAATGCTCTTCAGACCCATCCCAGGGACGAATCCGTAATTCCATCAAGCCATTTCGGCGTTCAGCAACAACGAGGTATTCCTTAAAGATCTCATAGTACTCCAGTAGCACATCAGTGCGATGGGGAATAACCTCTTCCCAGTGGGCGAGCCAGGGAGCATCAACGGGTGTCCGCATCAATCGGAAATTGGATGCATGCAGATTGGTTTGGATATAAAAGTGATCCTTGAAGTGATCGACGTAATATTCTAAGTCTCGTTGTCTGGGCTGAATGATTTGAAAGGTGCCGTGAGGGGTATTGGCATCTAGAAACTGATATTCCGAGGAAACCGTTTGTGTCGAGCGGATCAAGAGGTATTTCTTTGATTTCGTCTTCATGATCCGGGTATAGAAGGTCTCATCCGGTTCCTCATACACCAGGTTGTCTTCCTCCGGGTCTGTACCAAGTGTATGACGAAAAATTTGGGCATATCTGAGTGTTTGTGGGTCTTGTTTAGTGTAAAACAACGTTGTGTTGTCGTTTGCCCATACCAGGTTGCTGGTAACGTCCTGAATAACCTCTGGATAGGTCTCACCGGTGATGAGGTTTTTAAAACGAATCGAATGAATTCTACGCCCTTGTGTATCTTGCGAATAGGCGATAATGGCATTGTCCTGACTAATCGACCAGCTACCAATGCTAAAGTAATCGTGTTCTTCTGCCAGGATATTGGCGTCTAGCATGATGTCTTCATCGGCCTCCAGGGTTTCTTTTTTGCGGCAAAAGATGGGATAATCTTTGCCCTCCTCAAATCGCGTGTAATACCAAAACCCGTTTTCAAAGAAGGGGACTGATGAATCGTCCTCTTTAATGCGCGCTTTTATCTCCGCAAAAATCTTCGATTGCAAGTCGTTGGTGTGTGCAAAGGTAGCTGCCAGGTACTCATTTTCAGCATTCAAGTAGGTCATTACCTGGGGATTGTCACGATCATTAAGCCAGTAGTAGGGATCTATGCGAGTGTGTCCATGTTTCTCGAGTTGGAATTCTTGTATAGGTGCGACGGGGTGGGTCGGTGTATTCATGAAGGAGGTGTTTTGGTTTTTATGGTACCAGATGAGCGATGAAAGATATAAAAAGAGGGTAGAGTTTACATCTCTTAACAAGCCTTTATCACAGCTTTAACTCTTGCATCTGAGCGGAAGGCTAGTTTACGTATACATTTACAACTTTTTGGAAGATCGATAATGATTTTACATAAATTATTTTGCGCAGTTGCCAGGGCAAAACAAGGCCTACTGCTCAAAAGTGTGGCGATGGTGGCGGTGTTGTCTCTGGTGGCATGTAGCGGCGAGGAGCAAGCGGGTAATGAGCCAGGTGGTAGAGGCGGTATGCGGGCCCCCCAAAGCATTCCTTCTGTAGAGGTGGTTCAGGCGCAAAGAGGAGCATTACCACTGGAGGAGCGATTGATCGGCATCGTGAAAGCGGACAACCAGGTAGAAATTTATCCTGAAATTACGGCTCCAGTGATCGAAGTGCATGTGCAGAGTGGCGATGTTGTTCGGAAGGGCCAGGCATTGATCAGTTTGGAGGCCAGGCAATTCCGGGAGCAGTTAAACCAGGCAGAAGCAAGTTTGAGGATTAATGAGGCGGATGCTCGCCAGGCAGAAGCGCGTCTACGAGAACTCAATCTGCAGTTCGAGCGCACAAAATCGCTCGCAGAAAAACAACTTGTATCTGAATTGGATCTGGAAACCCAGCGTGCTCAAGTTGACGCAGCGGCTGCTAGCTTTGAGCGTGCTCAGGCACAAGTAGAGCAGGCTAAGGCAACCATCCAGGAACGACAAGCCACGTTGGCCAGAACCGTTATTCGTGCTCCTATTAGTGGCCAAATTGGCCAGCGGAATGTCGAAATAGGCATGCGTGTGAACGGCAATACTCAGATCTTCACGATCGGTAATCTCAATAACGTGAGAATTGAGGCTTCACTTACCGAAAGTATGCTGGGTTATATCGAAGAGGGGCAAAGTGCGCGCATATCGAGTGAATTGATGGGAGATTCTGTTGTTGTCGTACCCGTTTCCCGAATCTCTCCCTTCCTGGAGGCTGGGTCGTTTAGTACGACGGCTGAGATCGACGTACCCAATCAGGGGGGCGTGATGAAGCCCGGGATGTTTGTAACCATTGATGTGTTTTATGGAGAGAGCCAGCAGGCCACTATTATTCCTAATAGCGCACTCTATGAAGACCCCAATTCGGGTGCAATAGGCGTTTATGTTGCAACCTCTCTTGGGTTAGAGACACCGGCCTTTGAACCGGAGTCGGACGATGATACGGCACCGTTTTCTGAACCAACGCCTATAAAATTCTTCGAGATAGATGTTGTGGCTGAAGGCCATGACCTTTCTGGGATATCAGGAATTGATGATAATGCCTGGGTAGTGACGCTCGGTCAACAACTGCTCAATGGCCCTTCGCCTCAAGCTCGTGTGCGAGCTACGACATGGAATCGTTTGATCACGCTCCAAAATCTGCAACGGGAAGATTTACTGAAGCAATTCCTGGAAAAGCAGCAGAACCTTGCTAAATCTGGAAAAATAATGGGCGATGCGCTGCTGAAAAAAGACGATTCAGAAGCTTCAAACCTGAACGCCGCCGGATAGCCCGGATACCCCATAGCCATTGAATTATACAATTTCAGAACGCAGTTACTTCAAATGAGCTCATTAACCTCAATATCGATTAGACGCCCTGTTGCTACTGCCATGTTTTACCTGGTGGTCATCACAGTTGGGGTTGTCGGTTTTAGATATCTACCTGTTGATCTTCTTCCTAACATCGAGTTTACGCAGATTACGGTTTGGACACAGTATCCCAATGTTGGTCCAGAAGAAGTAGAAACGATTATTACGGATCCTATAGAGAATGCACTTGCAGGGATCCCCAATGTGGAGCGAGTAACATCGAGATCTGGTGATGGCTCTAGCCGCGTGTCTCTGGAGTTTGCTCGTGGAACAGATCTCGCTGAAGCATCAAACGATATTCGCGATGCCCTGAATAGAGTGGTGACGAGCCTGCCTCCTGAGGTTGAGCCTCCACGAATCTGGAAATTCGATCCGAATAGTTTTGCCATTGTCGTTATTGCTGCGCAGTCAAATCGACCCATGGATGAGTTGACTCGCGTGCTGGAGAGAGACATCTCTAATCGATTTGAACAAATCAAGGGAGTCGGTACCATTGATGTATGGGGTGGCATTTATAGAGAGGTACATGTAGACCTGAATAGAGATCGGCTCAAGGCAAGCGGATTAACTGCGGAAGACGTCCGATCTGCCATTGCTGCCGAAAACAGCAGGCTCCCTGGGGGTAATGTGAAACAGGGGCTTAATGATCTCTATGTGCGTACACGAGGCGAATATACCTCGGTTGATCAAATAGCAAGAACCGTTGTCGCGAATGTAAATGGGAAGCCGATTCGTGTTCAGGATGTGGCTGCAGTGGAAGATGGGTATGAGGATATATCGCGGCTCGTAGAATTGCAGGATGTACCAACCATCCGGATGATGGTCCGAAAGCAGACCGGTGCAAATACGGTAGCAGTGGCCGATGAGATAAAAAAAGAGATTGAGCGCGTAAACCTGGAACGGTCGGATTTAAAACTAACCGTGATCAGTGACCAAAGTGACTTTATCCAACAGTCCATTTCGAATGTGCAAAGTGCTGCGCTTTGGGGTTCTTTACTTGCCTTGCTCGTGCTCTACATCTTCCTGCGAAATGGATCGACGACCTTTATTATTGCTCTATCGATTCCCATTTCGGTCATCGCTACCTTTGGGTTGTTGTACTTCGGGGGACTAACGCTTAACCAGATGACGTTTGGCGGGCTTGCGCTCGGGATTGGGATGATCGTCGACAATGCGATAGTGGTGCTTGAAAACATAGTGCGCCTTAGGGAGGAGAAAAAGGAATCGTTGAAGGTCAGTGCGAATCTGGGTACAAAGCAAGTAACAGGAGCAATCATCGCGTCTACCCTTACCACGTCGGTGATCTTTTTACCGCTGGCCTTTGCACAAACAATTTCTGGTGCTTTATTCCAGTCTCTCGCCATTGTTGTTGTTTTTTCGCTCTTGTGTTCACTTCTCGTTGCTTTGACACTGGTTCCGATGTTATCCAGTCGGTTTTTAAGCGTTAAGAAAGAGGGAACGGAAGAAGGGGAAGAATCAGCGATCGAGAAATCCCGCATGCGTACATTCTTCCGAAACATGGAGAACTGGTACTCGGATATGCTTCGGAAGGCCCTTCGTCATCGGCCTGCAATA
>JAHQVL010000387.1 GCA_019634345.1 Rhodothermaceae bacterium | reverse complement strand
TGCAAGGTGCAAGGTGCAAGGTGCAAGGTGCAAGGTGCAAGGTGCAAGGTGCAAGGTGCAAGGTGCAAGGGAATTTAGCTTGCCTCTCTACTTAATACAAGCCAATTACTTTGCACATTGCACCTTGAACATTGCACTTATAATTGCTGGCAGGTATTCTCGAAGGCTCGGCGCATTCGTTTTTCGCTGCTGATGGTTTTGTAAAAATCATTCAGGTAGTCGATGGCGTTGCCGCGCACAACCCGGCTTAGCGGCTCCATGCCTTTTATCAACGTATAGAACTGATCTTTTTTTGCCTGGAAGACCTCAGCCTGCCTGGACACCTCTTCCTGTGGACGGCAGTATCCTCGATATAATCGCTGCCTCACCGTTTTGATAGGTAACTTTGGAGAGGGGCTGGCATAGTTCGTATTTACCAGACCAGAGAAATCAAAGTCGTACGGTACAGCAATGGGCAATTGGCTTTCTTCAGTTGAAATAAGACGGATGTTATGCAGCGCCGGCACCGACCAATCTGTGTTGCCGATCATGAATTGAAAAACAGCCATCATCAATATCTGGCTATAATCTGTCGACTCCTGGTGATAGCCCGTATGGTTATCCAAATGAAATCCATTGTTACGTTCAGCCATCAGCTCATCATCCTCAATCAAGAACCCATACCGTGTTATAGGCTTCCGATTCCCATCTGTGTCTTCATAGGTCACTTGAACCAATCGAACTCGAAAACTCTGGTCGGTTAGCTCATTATACATTCGATATGCCAGGTACTCCATGAGAACGTACTGCTCATACTCATCCTTTTTATCCTGGCAATGGGTAACCAACTTCAGTTTATCTTCGCCTTCAAACAAAGTACCTTCTGATGCCTTTTTTGCGAAGTTGAGTCGAATAGGTGGGAAGTTGCAGTGTTTCTTTCGAAAATTACCGCGTAGCCGTACTTTTATTTCCTGGGAATACTCACTGCCCGCTGCATCTTTATAGGAAAGCGTAGCAGGTTGCTGTTGCGGGTCGTCTCCACGATCATCAAACAGCCTCTTAAAATCCGTTTTTAATGCAACAGCAATCACATCATCCGACTCAAAGAGAGAAGACGGTGTGCCCTGCCCGTGTACGCTCACTGAGTGAAGTACACCAAAAGCAATAGCGAAGAGAATAAAAAAAACAGGGCGTGACATGGTAAACGGGTGGCTTAAAAACAATGTACAGTTTACTTACTAACAATAATAACAGCAATTACACGTCAATAAGATCAAATAAATCGTTACGCTTTATTTCTACACTCCTCGTTTTCAACCTGAAACATTAAACAAAAGTATTGCTAAGCCTACGGTGCAATTACCCATTTAGTTAGACGTGCACTTTAAAACGTCTTGCATAACCCACCCGTATTTTAGAACTTCCAAGCTAATTTCTCAGAACTCAGTCCTTACAACCCAGTCTTCATATGGTCACTCTCTCCAAAAGCAATCATTCTGCAATCATTACCATTGACCGGCCTGAAAAACTCAATGCATTGACCATTGAGATGCTCTATCAGTTTGAAAAGCATATTGCCAATCTTGAACAGGATTCGGATATACGTGTGGTGCTCGTTACAGGAGGCGGTGATCGCTCCTTTTGTGTTGGAGCAGATATCAATGCATGGGCAGAAGCCACAGCCATTGATATGTGGCGGAATTGGATTCGAGAAGGGCACCGTATTTTTGACCGGCTGGCAGCTATCAACATACCGACCATTGCGGTACTCAATGGATACACCCTCGGTGGCGGATTAGAAATTGCCCTTGCTTGCGACATTCGAATTGCTGCCGACGACATTACCCTCGCTCTCCCCGAAGTAAAACTGGGCATCATTCCTGGATGGGCCGGCACACAGCGCCTCCCCGCAGTCATCGGGCCGGCCAGAGCCAAACAAATGATCTTTACCGGTGAACGCGTGACTGCACAGAAGGCTGAGCAATGGGGACTCATCAATGAATCTGTCCCCCGTGAGTCTATGATGGATCGCGCCCACGAAGTAGCAAAAACGATTATAGAAAACGCCCCACTCGCCGTACAAATGACCAAACAAATCATTGATGGCGGATTCGGGCACAACACGGGCTACCGGCTGGAGGCGCTCGCCAGTGCCTTTGCCCGGTACACGGATGATGCCAAGGAAGGTGTGGCTTCGTTTAGGGAGAAGAGGACGGCTAGTTTTACGGGGAGGTGATTTTCAATCCGAATAACGGGGGTATTCGGATGTTTCGGGTTTCGGGTTTCGGGTTGATTGTTGGATGCCACTCAATCAATCTAGCAGTTCGGCTAGTAATTGATTGAGGCTCTCTTCCCCCGGACCAGGTGCATACTCTTCTACAATCTCTCCCTCCTGATCAATCAAAAAGTATCTTGGGATGAATTGGATGTTGAAGGATTCAAACTGCTTGGACACGTACTTATTGGAAACCCGGTAGTTGGTTAGCCGAGAGCCGTAGAGGAGGGAATCGATGGAGGTAGCCCATGATTGGGTATCCTCATCGATTGAGATATATAAAATGACCGCCTCCTGCTTATCAAGGCTTTGTTCTAGCTCCCGCATTTCGGGCATTATGCGAATACATGGAGCGCACCAGCCTGCCCACCAATCAATATACACCACCTTGCCTGCATGGCCAGCCAGCACCTCGGCAAAGGTACTCGTATTGCCTTCGAGATCTTCTAAAATGATCTCTTCCTCCTCCCCGGCTTCTAAAGAATACTGTGTAGTAATATAGTTGACCAGGGCTGTATCGGTCACGAATTCCTTGAATTTACTCAAATAACGAAAGCGGTACTCCATGGGGTACTCCTGCAGAATGCCTTCTAAGTCGCTGAAGAGAAGCACTTCTTTGGCTTTCTGAGGCAGCCAGGATGCCTGTAGCGTCGAATCAAACTTTAACGGGTAATCCGGATAGCGTAATCCCGAACCGTCATATTGCTCTGAAACGGTGGGGATTTGAAAGCGCTGGGTCACATAATCACTGAGCGAATACTGGATGACTCCCAGCGCTGCCAACTCTTCGTAACTCAAATCAGGCTCTGAGCCCTCTTGTTGCAACTGGGATTCTCCTGCCTCTATTGATGCTACGTATTGGTTTACATACTGGTCAACACGTGCCCGACGCACATCCCTATCCATCACCCTGAAATAATTAATCGCTTTCCGATACCCGTATGCCGGTTCAGATAGCAAGCCTACATCAAACAACGAATCCAGCAAAGCATCTTCTCGAACGATCTCGGCTTGATCTTGCGCATGAACCTGTTCCATATGGCGGCGAAAATTCTCATCTGTCTCCTCTTTCTTCCAATCTGGATTAAAAACAAAACTAAACATAAAAGCCCGTACCGGCGCATTCTGTTCATACAATGCTTCCCAGGACGCAAGGTCATAATTGAGATCATAAAGTGGGGCGTCCCTATTCAACACCTCCGCATGGGGTTTCATGCCATCATAGGTAAACCGCACGCTATCGCCTTTTTGAATTGCATAATAAAGATGCATATATACTGTAGCCCCACCACCTTTCTCTTGGAAAGGAAAGGTGTGCTTGAGGCCGAGCATATCTTTTGCAGTCTTAATAGTAAGCGTATCCCCCTGCTGATCAGGACGTAAGGCTTGCTTGATATAATGGTCATCGATATACTGCGCAATGCCTTCCGGGAGATTGCGCCTGTATTCTGGGTGAGCCCCGAAAATAATGGTAATCGTACCTGGCTGCTCTTTAAGAGGAGGCGCTGGTTCAGTAGTACACGCTGATAATAGGAGGAGAATGACGAGATATCGCATCAAAGGGTAAACGTATTGCTTCGATAGTACATGAAGGTAGGTATTCAAGAATTAGATACCTAAATAATAGAGTATTCAGGCGGTTTCTGGTTTCTCGTTTCTTGTTTCGCAACGGTATTTTGTCAGGTCAGTATATTTGCATTTGAAATTTATTGCCTGCAGACTGATATTACGAGAGCTCCTGATTCTCAAACATGAAGTTTCAGGTCTTCTGTTTCGGGTAAAAAATAGAGACTCATCTCCCTACTCTACAACCAGAAACCAGAAACCAGAAACCAGAAACATATAAAATGAACACCCCTCCTACCGAACCGTATTCGTATCAAATGCTCATTGATGGCCAATGGGTTGAGGCGCAGTCTGGTGAACGATATGATCGTAATAGTCCTGCGCATGGCGTAACAGTAGGTACCTATCCTAAGGCAGGTAGTGAAGATGTGGACAAGGCCGTTGCTGCAGCACGTAAAGCCTTTGACGAAGGGCCCTGGCCTATGATGCAGGCGGCGAAGCGGGCTAAAATCATCCATCGTGTTTCTGAGATTATCCGAGAAGATGCCAGTGAGCTTGCCTACTTGGAGACGCTGGAAAGTGGGAAACCCATCAGCCAGGCCAAAGGAGAGATGGAAGGAACGGCCGAATTATGGGAATATGCGGCTACGCTAACACGACACAATTACGGAGATTCCTATAATACCCTTGGAGAAGGCATGTTAGGGCTCATCCTCAGGGAGCCGATTGGCGTCGTTGGCATGATTACCCCCTGGAACTTCCCCTTGTTGATCATCAGCCAGAAATTGCCTTTTGCTCTAGCGGCAGGATGTACAGCCGTCATCAAACCGAGTGAACTGACTCCAGCTACAACGCTTCGCCTCGGACGCATCTTACAGGAGGCCGGTGTGCCAGATGGGGTCGTTAATATCGTGACGGGTTTCGGACAACCAGCCGGCGCTCGCATTGCCGAACACCACGACGTAGATATGATTTCCTTTACGGGTTCTACCGGAGTAGGCAAACACATTGTTGCAGCATCTCAAGGTAACCTCAAAAAGGTGTCTCTCGAACTCGGCGGGAAGAATCCCCAGATCGTTTTTGCGGATGCCGACCTGGAAGCGGCACTGGATGCCGTCGTGTTTGGCGCCTATTTCAATATGGGTGAATGTTGTAATGCAGGAAGCCGGCTGCTGGTACAGACTGCAATTGCGGACCAGTTTGTTGAAGAAGCACTAGAACGTGTTAAATCCGTTCCTGTAGGTGACCCGCTAGACGAAAACACCAAGGTTGGTGCCATTATCAACCAGGCCCAGTACGAGAAAATTCTCCACCACGTGCAATCAGGCCAGGACGAAGGGGCAACACTGGCAACCGGCGGCTCAGCCATGCGGACTGATGAAGGCCGATTCATAGAGCCTGCCATTTTTACCGGCGTAAAGCCAGAGATGGAAATAGCAAAGAGCGAAATTTTTGGTCCGGTGCTGTCCATCATGGAATTTGATACCCCCGAAGACGCCATTCGCATTGCAAACAGCACCCTCTATGGCCTGTCGGCAGGGGTTTGGACCAGTAATGTGGACCAGGCTTTTAAGGTTGCCCGCGGCGTGCGTGCCGGCACAATCTGGATCAACACATACATGGATGGTTTTCCTGAACTCCCCTTTGGTGGGTACAAGGAAAGTGGCCTCGGACGCGAACTGGGGCGTTTTACCCTCGACGAATTTACAGAACTTAAAACCGTTCAACTCCACCTCGGCCCTCGCACAAGCTGGTGGCATAAGCCAGAGGAGTAGCCGGTAGTGCCTGCGCCCCATGACTGACAACTTCGATATTGTAATTATCGGCACCGGTGCCGGAGGCGGTACGCTAGCCTATGGCCTTCGAAACTCGGGAGCCAAGATCCTGCTCATTGAGCGCGGAGACTATCTACCTCAAGAACCTGAGAACTGGGATCCCGAAGAAGCCTATTTCAATAGCCGATATAAAGCAACCGAAAAATGGTACGATAGCAAGGGCAAAGCCTTTCGGCCCGGCGTGCATTATTTCGTAGGAGGTAACACAAAAGTCTACGGAGCAGCCCTTCCTCGCTTTCGCAAAGAAGACTTTGAAGACCTGGAGCACGAAGGAGGGACATCCCCCGGATGGCCCGTTTCCTACGAGGAGCTAGAGCCCTACTATACAGCTGCAGAACGAATCTACAACGTTCACGGAGAAGCAGGGCACGACCCAACCGAGCCTCCACGATCGGCTCCTTACCCTTTCCCTCCAGTGCCCCATGAAGCGTATGTCGAAGACCTTTCGGATCGCCTCAAACAACAAGGCCTGAATCCGTTCTACTACCCCATGGGCATCGACCTTAGAGAAGGAGGAGACTGCATCCGATGCAAGACATGCGACGGATTTCCGTGTAAAGTCCACGCGAAAAGCGACACCGATGTATGCTGCGTTCGGCCGGCGATCACCAACCCTAATGTGACTCTCTGGACCAACACAACGGCACTCCGTCTTTTCACAGACGAGACGGGGAAATCCATTAAAGCCCTGGAAGTCGAAAGAAACGGCCTCCATATAAACATTCACGCCGGCATTTACATCGTTGCCTGTGGCGCCGTCAACAGCGCTGCCCTGCTGCTTCGTTCAGCGAATGATAAACATCCGTTGGGGCTCGCCAATTCGTCGGACCAGGTGGGGCGCAACTATATGGTGCACAACAATTCAGGACTTGTTGCTATAGATCCACGCAGAAAAAACGACGTGGTTTTCCAAAAGACAATGGCTGTCAATGATTTTTACCTTCGGGGACCAGATTGGAACTACCCGCTAGGCAATTTGCAGCTTCTTGGAAAAGTACAGGCCCCAATGGTCGCGGCAGCAAAGCCTAATGTACCCCGATTCATGCTCAAAATGATGACGGACCGCAGCATCGATTGGTGGGTGATGTCTGAAGACCTTCCTGACCCTGAAAACCGCGTGCACCTGACGAATAAAGGCAAGATCCAGATTCAGTGGACGCCAAACAACATGGCGTCGCATCATAAACTGGCAGAGGAGGCGACAAACATGCTCAAAGAAGCCGGGTACCCTTTGGTATTCGTAGAACCTATGGGCATCGCGACCAATTCTCATCAGTGCGGTACCATTCGCTGTGGACATGACCCCGCTACATCTGTACTCGACCCCTATTGCAAGTCCCACGATGTGGCCAATCTATTTGTGGTAGATTCGTCCTTTTTCCCGTCCTCTGCAGCGATGAACCCTGCTCTAACCATTGCAGCCCAGGCGCTACGAGTTGCAGATCATTTGATGTCACCCAGTTAAAAGATAACCTCATTCAGCACAAGCTACGGCTTCCACCTCAACCAGCCAGTCTGGAGAAACTAGGCCGGCTACAAATACGGTGGTGATAGCAGGCCGCACGCCGTCAAGAAATTCTTTTCGCACGTCTACAAGTTCACCCATATCCTCCCTGCGAACAAGAAAGAAGGACATTTTTACGATGTCGGTAAACTCCATGTTTGCTGCTTTTAACACGGACTCCAGGTTCATTATGGCTTGCCGGCACTGACCTTTAAAGTCCTCCGGTAATACACCCTCAGGCGATAGACCAACTTGACCGGAAATATGCAATACACGGGCTCCTGCTTTCGTCTCAACGCCATGTGCATAAATACCGTGGTAAGGGTCTTGAACAGGATAAGGATCATGTCGAAAAGAGATTGACATGTGATAACCTCTTGTATAAAAATTGATGGGTTCAGGGAGAATAGCAGTACTACCGCTTCGCTGTTTGGTTCACGCTATAGGAAGTGCAGTCCATGATTTGCTTTATCCTTATCACTACCCTCATATTAGAGCATCAATCTACCTATATCAGTCCAGAGAATCCGTGATTCGTCGCCATACCCTTGCTCAACAACTCAAACACCTGGGCGTCCACTCGTGCCCTATCCTTATGGTCCATGCCAGCATGAGAAAAACGGGCCCAATAGAAGGAGGAGCAAACGTTCTAATCGAAGCTATCCTAGATGCAATAGGCAGTGAGGGAACGATGCTCATGCCGCTAGGGGCAACGGAAAAACAACCGTTCAATGCCCTGACAACTCCAGCCCACGAAGACATGGGCATACTTGCCGAAGTATTTAGACAACATCCAAAGGTGCAGGTTAACGATCACGCTGCCTCCCGGTTTGGTGCCATTGGCCCACAAAGCACCGCTTTGCTCGAACCGATGCCTCTTCACAACTACCACGGGCACGGATCGGTATTATCCAGGTTCACAGAAATGGGCGGTTCTGTGCTTCGCCTTGGTGCTGATATCGACACAGTAACCGTAACCCACTGGGCCGAATACCTGGCTAAGCTACCCTATAAGCGGCTAGTACGGAGGCGCTATATGCGTGCAGACATCGGCGAACAATGGATCGAAAGCCTGGATGACTGCGAGGGGATTGCATACTGGGCCGGAGGAGACGATTATTTCTCCCAGATTCTTATCGATTTTTTGGATAAAGGCAAGGCGCAAGTTGGCCCAATAGGAAATTGCACCGCCGAGTTATTCGCTGCCCAATCCTTTGTAGATTTTGCAGTGGAATGGATGGAGGCGAATTTATAAAGATATCTGTCGCGCGTAGTCTGAGAGCCCGTTTCAACCAACCTGATACCGAACCTGGACAAACCCGTTTTCGGACGAGGTAGATTCGATGAGGCGTAGAGGAACTTCGGCACCAATGGATCCAAAAAGTGAAATCCCGTCCCCCAATAAAATGGGAATGCATGTAATCGTCATCTCGTTGATCTTCCCAGCCTTCAGAAAGTGTTGAACCGTCGCCCCACCGTCTATATACAAATGCGCTTTCCCCTCCTCACCAAGCTGCGCCACAATATCTTCAGGCTTGCCGGACAATACTCGCGCTTTTCCCTCAAGGTGCTCGGGAATAGCTATCCCTGAATTGGACAGCACAACTACGGTAGTGCCCTCATAGGGCCATACCCCAAAAGACAACACTTTCTCAAAAGTATGCCGGCCCATCACGAGAGCGTCTACAGTTGATATGAATTCATCATAGCTCAATCCTTGAAGATTGTTAACCGAATACTCTGGCCGATGCAGCCATTCGATATCACCATCAGGCCTAGCGATAAATCCATCCAGGCTCATTGCTAAATACATAGAGCATTTAACGTTTGTGGAATTGGGCTTTTGTGTCATGCTGATTACTTGTAAACTCAATAACGTGTGAACAATATAGAACAAAGGATTGAGCACGTAGTGGCTCAATCCTTTGTTCGAGTTCAATCTATGATTGGGCTATGTCAACCCGATGGCACTATACAAACACTGGCCGCTTTATTATTGTCCTCGTCAGACTCCGTCACTACCGCATCGTTATCCGCTGACAGTTCAAACTCGCAATCCCCGGACCCGTAGCAGGATGTCGGAATTTGCACCGAAACGGGTTCCTCTTCTCCTGCAGCCAATGAGGGAATGGCTACATCGATGGTGATATCGTCTATAAACGAGATCTGCAGTATCGACGCCTCGGCATCGGCCTGGCCCCTGTTGCGCACAATGGCGTCCATCGTTGAGGATGGACCTCCACTTCCTCCATTGTCCCCACAGAACAGAGAATTCGGCGTCCCCTCAGGAAGTTGATTGCCGGTACTTGCATCAATAGACGGCTCTGGATGGGCCGGCACCACTACGAGATCCGGCATGGGTTCTTTCTCTATCTTTCGCTCGGGTACATACTCTACATCGATCGTAGATACACCCGTCACATCGCCATTGACGTCGAGCGGGGCAGCAGTAAACACACTCTGAACATCCATGCTGTAAGGACTCTGCACAACGACGTGTCCTTCGATGTAACCAAACGGAAATCCTTCTGGAAAAAAGTTCTCGCGAAGCTCATCGCAATCGGTTTTGAGGCTTTCGTCATAGGCAAGACTATCAATGGCGATGGGAATGATGTCGCCAGCAGCTTGCTCTTCAGGTGGAAAAGCCAGGGCCAGCTTTTTGAAGAAGAACGTATTCTTGTCGTTCGGATTGTGGATGTTAACCATAGTGCCATACTGGCCGCGCATCAGGCGGAGCACATCTCCATCCTCCTGTTTACCACACACCAGCTTGGCGGCATATTCGTAGTTCACACATAAGACGCGGAATCGGACCGTCGAGCTGTTGTTCGTTTCATCCGGGTCCTGGCCAGCCAGGTTCTCGATCGTGGCTGTATTGCTGATGAATCGGAACTGCTCGCCTTCCTGGCACACAAGATCTCGTTCAACACGGGCCTGGATGGCGATATTTTTCGACGTACCCGATTGGAAATGGCCCAACGAACAGATTACTTCACCGGCTGGCGACAATTCACACCCGGCAGGTACTTCGGTGACTTCAACGCCATCAGGCATCATATCACGCACCTCTGCATCGAGGGTATGATTGGGCCCGAGATTTTCAGCAAGCAGATTAATCGTAAATGCCTGGCCGGCCGTAACCAACTCCGGGGCGACTGTTTTTGTGATGCTGAGGTCGGTTGTGTAATAGAGTTCGAGTATCTCGTCGAGCTGTTCTTGTGTAGGCTCAGGCTCTTCTGTTGGATTAACGGGGGCATCCCGATAATCATTATCGATTCGGAAATTCATTTTGATATTCGCCCAATCATCATGCCCATCATAAGGGTCTTCATCAGGCGGGCTATCCGAACAGCTGGAGCTACCAGAATTGATATTGGCTGCGACCGGCATAGGATTGGGTGGATCACCGTCTCCCCCCCAATCAATTGGCTCGTTAAGAGACGCCGACCGGCCACCGCCCATTGCAGTCACATAGGACGTCCTATTCTCAGCGTCCGAGGGGTCTAGAATCATAGACTCATCGAGCGCTTGTTCGTCTAGAGCGGGTAAAGGCGCGATACCGCGTCCGCCTGGGTAACGTGGTGGTGCGTAGTCAACAATCGCATAATCAAGCGACCCATTCCCATTGGTATCTTGCCCAGGGTTAGAATTTTGCCTGATCCCAGTTGCCATGCTGTAATTCATGACGCTGACATAATTCGGTTTACAATTTAACTTTTCATCTCCCCCATGGTGCAGCTTCAAATTGTGGCCGAGTTCATGCATGATAACACCTGCATTTCCCGTATGCATGTATATATCATTGCCCCCGTACTCCGCCTGGCTACCTCCGAAACAATCGAGGATATCTTCGTCATCGATGAGGCCGTCCAAATCGTTGTCGATTTCATCGGAACACGATCCAAATTCAGCACCTGATTCCCGAGTTCCGGAACCTCCCGCCAACAGATAGTGAAAGGCAAAGCGGCGATCTTCGCTGAAATACTTTTGCTTAATGTCGTAATAATCTACGGTACCATTTCCGTCCGCATCGCCCGCAAACTTCGATATTTTAAGGCCATGGGGGACATCCATCAGGTCAATTTCTTCACCGCCACCTAAATCATCCCCCGTTTCAGAATCACCGGTATCAACCCATAACCGGATTCCATCATCACCGTTCGGATTCGCTACACCGCCTGCATCGATTGGTGCAGCTAAAAATGCCTCTTTTAGGGTCTCAATAGCACCAGCACGTGGCTGCATGCCGGGGAGCCAATCGTACTCAATAAAGATATCCTTGTAGTCCGATGTTGCTCCCAGCGAAGGGAGGTCAAGCAATAGATTGTCATTGCAATCATACACCCCATTATCTTCCCATTCATCAAAAAGGCCATCACCGTCCGCATCCGGATGTTCAGTTGTAGGCAAGATTTCAAACGAATCAAAGTACAACCCATAGTCTCCCGTGTTGAAATTTGCATCAGACGTCAGGCCTCTCGCACTCACTTCTAACCGAAAATAGACGGCATACTCGTTTCCTTCAACGAGCATTGCCGTAAAGTCTGTCTGCAAAATCTCCAGGGGCATTTCTGGTATAACCAGCACATTGTTCGTCTCGTGGTTTCTACTGAACAACTCCTTCTGCTCTACAATGGCACCGGTTGTTAAATTCCACAACCCATACCAGGTTACTACTTTACCGAAACTTGTAGGCGCCACTCCTCCTTGCAACGTCCCTTTGTACGATCCTTCCAACCAAATCTCCGCTTCGGTCGTCCATTTTGGAGTAAAACGTATGCCGACAAACGCTGTAGCAGCACGTTCACCAGCTCCTCCCCCGGCTTGCGCTCTGGCACGCCGTTCGGGGAGCACAACACTGGACTCAGCGCCAACTCCTGTGTCGCTCGTCGACTCATAATCAGTGGTACAGTTAGGTCCGTAACAGTGCTCGAAGGTCTGTGGAAAGATACAGATCTGCGCTATTGCCGGGTGAGCAGCGAACAAACCGATCGCGAAAAATAATGATAAAACAAGTTGTCTATTAGCACCCATAAAGTATTTCGACCGCATACGTGCCGATGAATGCATCACGTTGTGATACGCCATGGTATTTCTCCTAATTATTACTATATCCCCTCTGTCCAGCCCCTCATTAATTGATTATTGATGGTTTAATCGGGACAGGAATTGCCAAAAAGGGATCCGTGTAGCTTCGATGTGCTCAGCCTAAGATCTATGCTTTTGATATGGTTCATCTATATATGTATGTATATTCAATTTTTTCTGTAAAAGAATGAAGAACCATCATCGCTCTCAACACCGCCTCCATTTTCTTCAATTCCCTACCCTTCACCTTCCTATACTGACACTTTACTTTTTCGGGATCATCGAACTGGATTTTCTTCAAACGTATATCAGGGCCCTGGCATCGAGCCTTACGATATTCAACAAAAGCAACAAAGGGTTGAGCAGATAATTGCTCAACCCTTTGGGGTAAAAACCAAACTAAAACCGAGAGCAAGGTCACCCCGCCGGCACAAGGCAGAGGCTTGCTGCTCCGTTGTTGGTCTCGTTAGATTCAGACACAGTTCCATCGTTATCAGCTGACAGCTCAAAATTACACGAGCCTACGCCGTAGCATTCACGTGGAATCGGAACAGAGAACATAGACTCACTTCCTGCAGGCAACGCGGGTACGGCTACGTCAGTTGACCCTCCATCAGAAAACAAGATATGGAGCACTGATGCGCCGGCATCTCCTTCACCGATATTGCGGACAATAGTATCCACCGTCCGTGCTGGTCCTCCATTCGGGCCATTATCACCACAGAAGAGGGAATTTGGAATTCCTTCTGGCAGTTGAATTCCTGTGGTCGGATCGATAGGTGGATCCGGGTGAACAGGCACAACGACGAGGTCTGGCTGCGGCTGTTCTTCAAACATCAGCTCTCGTTCCGGTACATACTCTACATCAATCGTTGAAACTCCGGTAACCCGGCCCTTGCGATCCAGCGGTGCCGCTGTGAATACACTCTGCACATCCATACTGAATGGACTCTGAACGACAACGTGCCCTTCGATATATCCCTCAGGGAAACCGTTCGGAAAGAAGTCTCGACGAAGCTCGTCACAATCGGTCTTAAGGCTTTCGTCATAAGCCAGGCTGTCCACAGCGATGGGGATAATTTTGCCAGGCTTCTGGTCTTTCGGAGGAAAGGCAAGCGCAAGCTTCTTAAAGAAAAAGGTATTCTCATCGTTCGGATTGTGCACATTGACTATCGTCCCGTACTGGCCCCGCATCAACCGCATCGTGTTTGGATCCTTTTGCTTACCACACACAAGTTTTGCTGCATATTCGTAGTTGACACAAAGAACTCGGATTCTGACAGTTGAACTATTGTTCTGCGATACAGGGTCATCGCCAGCCAGATTCTCAATTGTGGCCGTGTTGCTTATAAAGCGAAACTGGTCGCCCTCCTGGCACTGCACATCCCTACGAATGCGAGCAGGAATCGTAAATTCCCGTGTTTCTCCTTCTCGAAAATGACCCAGCGAACAGGTTAATTCATTTGTTGGTGACAACTCGCATCCTTCAGGCACTTGCGTCACCTCAATCCCTTCAGGCATAGCATCACGTACCTCAGCATCAAGTGTATGATTAGGGCCCACATTTTCAGCGATCAAATTAATCGTAAACGGTTGCCCCGCAACAACCAACTCTCTGTCAATCGTTTTTTCGATGCGCAAGTCCGTCGTATAAATGGCCTCAAGTAAATCGTCTAGCTCTTCTTGTGACGGCTCAGGTTCTTCAGTTGGATTATTCGGAGCGTCTCGAAAGTCAGAGTCGAGACGAAAGTTCATTTCGATATTG
>JAHQVL010000386.1 GCA_019634345.1 Rhodothermaceae bacterium | reverse complement strand
GTTGTATCAGTATCAGGCACTTCTTCCAAATACTTCAAGATACCCCCGCGGAGGTGATACACTTCTTCGAACCCCTGCTCCAACATGTACGAAGTAGCCTTTTCGCAACGGATACCGCCGGTACAAAACATGGCCACTTTTTTGTGTTTTTGGGGGTCGAGATTTTCCTTGACGTACTCAGGGAATTCTGTGAACGACTCCGTATTGGGATCTATCGCGCCTTGAAATGTACCGATGGCGATCTCATAATCGTTTCGAGTGTCGATGAGAGTCACTTCAGGATTGGTGATCAGTTGGTTCCACTCCTTAGGATCTACATAGGTGCCTACCAACTTCCTGGGATCAACGGTAGGATCGCCAAGGGTAATTAACTCGGATTTTAAGCGTACCTTCAGGCGTTTAAAAGGCATTTCCTCACAGTACGATTCCTTATGGTCTAGACTCGTTAGCTGGGGGTAGCTTCTCAAATGCGCCAGTAGCCCATCGATGCCCTCTCGTGTTCCAGCTACTGTTCCGTTGATTCCTTCTTCTGCAAGCAATAACGTCCCTAGAATCTTATTGTCTCGACAGGCCGCACGAATAGGTTGCCGCATCTCCTCAAAATCTGGAAAAGAAGCAAACTTATATAAAGCTGCAACAACGATTTCTTTTTGCTGAGTCTCTTTCACGGTGTATTATAGAATAGGTGGTACTTCACTGTACTAATTTTCATACAGAGAGTTATATTACACCTCCTAATCAACCCCATCGTTCCAAACCCGAACCCCGGAACACGTTAACTATGATCTCCAGAGCTCAATCTTACATGCAGGCCAATGCCATCGACGGCTGGCTACTCTACGACTTCCGAGGAAGCAACCCGGTTTTCTGGCGGATGCTTCAAATCCAACACCCCACGTCCAGGAGAAATTATGTCTGGATTCCTGCGAAAGGAGATGCCTTTGTGTTTGCACACACGGTCGATAAGCTCGAATTCTCGGATGCGGATCTGCCGCTTAAAACATACACGACCTGGCAGGAAATGGGGGTGCGTTTGAGGGAAATCATGGAAGGGTGCAGCCGGGTAGCCATGGAGTATTCCCCGGGAGGTGCTATCCCAATGCACTCGTTTGTGGATGCCGGTACCGTCGAGATGGTGCGAGCATTAGGGTTTGATGTAGTGTCTTCGGCTGCACTGTTTCAATATGCAGCGACTGCCTGGTCGGATGAATCTGTCAAATTGCACGACAAGGCGTGCATCGAAGTCAATCAGACGAAAGACTTGGCTTTTGCTCGTATCGAGGAATTGATTCGAGCCGGTGTGCGCGTCACGGAGTACGATATTCAGCAATTCATCCGATCCCAGTTTGATCAACGGGGCTTAATCACGGACCATGGCCCTATTGTAGCCGTCAATGCGCATAGCGGCGATTGTCACTTTGAGCCGTCTGCCGAGAATCATTCCGTGATTAATAAAGGGGATTGGGTTCTCATCGACCTATGGGCCAAGTATCCGGATGAAGCCGCAGTGTATTGTGATATTACCTGGACCGGTTTTGTTGGGACTGATGTACCCGCCAGGCATCAAGAGGTCTTTAATACCGTAACCGGCGCCCGGGATAAGGTGATCGAAAAACTCCAAAAAGGGTGGGCCAACAACGAATCGCTTCAAGGTTGGCAACTCGATCGCGCTGCGCGAGACTTCATTGAGAACGCCGGTTACGGAGAGTACTTTATTCATAGAACGGGGCACAGTATGGGCATCAGCCCTTCTGCCCATGCGTTGGGCATGAACCTGGACGATCTAGAAACCCACGATACCCGTGCCGTTCTTCCTGGGATTGGCTTCTCCGTCGAGCCCGGAATCTACCTTCCCGAGTTTGGCGTCCGATCCGAAATCGACATGCGTATCGACCCCGCAGAGGGTCCTGTAGTGACGACGTCGATTCAACGAGAAGTGATTACCATGGAAGTCTAAAGAATGTGCAGAGTGCAAGGTTCAAAGTGCAAAGTTATTTTGCTTTAGTGTTTACTTTGCACTTTGCACTAACAGTTCAACCACCACATACTGTTATGAAGAATTTGCTTGTGATCGGTTCGATCAATATGGACCTTGTTGTTAAAAGCGATCAACTCCCTAAGCCGGGTGAAACCTTGATGGGGACGTCCATGGAAACTATACCCGGAGGTAAAGGGGCCAATCAGGCGGTAGCAGCGGCACGGTTGGGAGCCGGAGTGACGATGATTGGGGCGGTCGGAAATGACGGCTATGGACCTCTTTTGCTGGAGGGCCTGAAGAAAGAGTCTATAAATGTAGATTACGTAGCTGTTGAAGATAATATCTCCAGTGGCATAGCCATCATCCACGTGGATAAAGCCGGTGAAAACTCAATCTCCGTAGTGCCCGGTTCTAACGCGTGCTTATCCCGAGACACTGTAAAAGCTCGTTCAGAGCAGGTTGGTGGAGCAGACGTTATGTTGGTCCAACTAGAAGTCCCCCTGGAAACCATCGAGGAAGCGATCTCAGTAGCCAAATCATCCAACACACCTGTTGTACTTGATCCAGCACCTGTACCAACTGGGCTATTTCCCGAATTCCTGTACAACGTAGACGTATTCACGCCCAATCAGAGCGAAACGCTGGCTCTAACAGGCATTCGGGTCGTTGACAAAGCCTCGGCCACACTGGCCGGACTCGTACTCCTCGACCGTGGAGCAAAATACGTAGTAATCAAAGCCGGAGACCTTGGTGCCTTCATCGTGACCTCAGGCTCAGACGCTTTCCACATCCCTGTATTTCCTTCCAGCGTTGTTGACACAACTGCAGCCGGCGATGCCTTCTCGGCGGCTCTTGCTCTCGGATTAGCCGAGGGCAAACCCCTGGTGGAAGCTACCCGTTGGGCCTGTGCGGCAGGTAGTATCGCAGTGTCCAGAGCAGGTGCGCAACCGGCTATGCCGCGGCGTGAAGAGGTGGATGCGATTGTTGATCTGTGATTCGTGGGTGGTTTCAGGTTCCAGGTTTCAGGTTTCAAGTTGTTGGGGGGAGACTAGCTTGAAAGCTGATCCAAATCCCCATGAAAATGATCGTAGCTGAGTTCATCTTGCACCCTCAGCAAGATCGTAAAGCTAACCATAAAAGCTGAAGGTTGCGACCTTCCCAGGACATCGTCCTGGGAAGGATTATTAAACCCCTGTGGGGTTTATTCTGCCCCAAAGGGGCTTAATAAGTATCCCTACGACAACGTCGTAGAGATTCAAACTTCTGTAGTAGTAGAGGTCCAAAACTTCTGTAGTAGTAGAGGTCCAAAACTTCTGTAATAGCAGAGGTCTAAAACTTATGTTAGAATATTGGTTATCACCTCACCCGCCACATCCGTCAGCCTAAACGGACGGCCCTGGAATTGGTAGGTTAGTTGCTCGTGGTTCATGCCCATCTGGTGGAGGATGGTGGCCTGCAGGTCGTGTACGTGGATTTTATCTTTCACCCCATAGTAGCCGAGTTCGTCGGTTTCACCGTAGGTGATACCAGGGCGCGTACCTCCGCCGGCCATCCACATGGTGAACGCTTCGCTGTGATGGTCGCGTCCATTGAACGGGGCCACTTTGCCACCTCTGTTTTCACGCATTGGGGTCCGGCCAAATTCACCACCCCAGACCACAAGCGTTTCATCGAGCAGGCCTTTGTTTTTTAGGTCCTTGATGAGGGCCGTCATGGGTTGGTCGACTTCCTGGCAACGGCGTAAAAAGCCGCCTTCGAGTGCTTCGAATTCATTGCTGCCGTGAGAATCCCACCCGCGGTGGAAGAGTTGGATGAACCGGACGCCGCGTTCAACGAGTCTACGGGCCAGCAGGCAGTTATTGGCGAAGGAGGTTTGTCCCGGTTCGGTGCCATACATTTCATGGACCCATTGGGGCTCTTCGTTTATATCCATCGCTTCGGGTACGGTCATCTGCATCCTGAAGGCCATTTCGTATTGCGAGATGCGCGAAAGGATTTCTGGGTCGCCCATTTCGGCGTGCTCAAGCTGGTTTAAAGCGCTCAGCGTTGAGATTGCATTTTGGCGCACGTCCCGGCTGATTCCTGGGGGATCGGAGATGTAAAGAACGGGATCCCCTTGAGAGCGCAATTGGACCCCTTGGTACACGGAGGGCAAAAACCCACTCCCCCACACACTTTTTCCAGCGCTGGGTGCTGACTGGCCAGAGACGAGCACAACATATCCGGGCAAATTCTGATTCTCGGATCCAAGCCCGTATGTGAGCCAGGCGCCCATGCTGGGCCGGCCATGCCGAGGGCCGCCGGTGTGCAGAAATAATTGCGCGGGCGCGTGATTAAATTCGTCCGTGTGAATCGCTTTTAGGAAAGCAACGTCGTCGACCACGTCTTGGAAGTGAGGAAACAGGTTTGATACCCAGGCGCCTGATTCTCCGTATTGCTTAAAGGGGGTCTGTGGACCCAGGAGCTTGGGAACGCCCTCAATGAAGGCAAAACGTTTGCCTTCAAGGAATGAATCAGGGCAGTCTTGCCCGTCGTATTTTTGCAACTCCGGCTTGAAATCGAACAACTCTAATTGTGATGGAGCGCCAGCCATGTGCAGGAAAATGACCTGTTTGGCTTTGGGGGCAAAATGGGGTGCGCGAACGAGCAAGGGCCGGCTGAGGTCTCGTGCCTGATCGGCAATCACGCTAGATGTTTTCGATCCGCAGCCCATTAATGAGCCAAGAGCCATCGCCCCAAGGCCCATGCTGCAGTGTTGCAGAAAGTGCCGGCGGGTCTGGTATTGCCGGTGGCGTTCGTCGAGTTCGGTAAGTGGATCTTTCACGACTTATTCAGGAAGGCGTCCATGTTCATGAGTACATTGGCGCTGTTAATAAGGGCAGCCATCTCGGGAGTTTGCAAATCCGGGTTGGAAACAAGCTCTTTAACGGCTTCAGGGTTTTGGCGGTAATGAGCCAGGGTTTCGGTGTAGAACGTGGTCAAGTTTTCCAATTGTGCCTCATCTGGGGAATAGGCCATTGCCAGGCTGAACCCATGAGCCAATTGTTCGGACAGGGTAGCTCCAGCCTCTGATTGCATCCGCATCGCTAACCCTTTGGCCGCTTCAAGGTATACGATGTCGTTTAAGCCGACGAGGGCCTGGAGGGGTGTGTTGGTCCGGATTCTCCTGGATACACAGAATTCTCGGCTGGGTGCGTCAAACGTGATCATCGACGGATAGGGGCTTGATCGCCGCCAGAAGGTATAAATGGCGCGGCGGTATCTGTCTTCATTTTGCGGTGTCTCCCATTTCAAGACACCACGAATGACCTGCCAGGTGCCTTCGGGTTGGGGGGGCATCACGCTCGGGCCATGCATTTTGGTGCTCAATAAGCCACTGACCGCAAGGGCCTGGTCTCGGATTTGTTCTGCAGATAATCGGAATCTCGGGCCGCGGGCAAGAAGCCGGTTCGCTGGATCTCGCTCTATCAATGCCTCCGATACCGCTGATTGCTGGCGGTATGTGGCGGACATGACTATATGCTTGAGCAGTAATTTAGTGCTCCATTGGAATTCGTGTTGATATTGGTTTGCAAGCCAATCGAGCAAGGCCGGGTGGCTCGGCGCTTCACCTTGAGATCCAAAGTCTTCTAACGTCTCTACGAGCCCAATGCCAAAGATCTGCTCCCAAAACCGATTGACGATGACGCGGGCAGTAAGCGGGTTTTCTGTGTGGACAAGCCACTGGGCTAGCCCCAGGCGGTTACGAGGATAATCATTTGGCAGTGCGGGTAGTATGGCAGGTACATCAGCCAGCACGGTGTCGCCATGGACGAGCCAATTGCCTCGTTCAAAAATGCGTGTGACTCGGCTACTATCAGGCGGGAAGTCCTGTAGGATGGGTGTCCTGGGAGGCGCGAGTTTTCTTAGCGCTGTCTTTTGCTTCTGGGCTTCCTCGCTATCCAGGTCCCGGACACAGGGGGAGAGCGGACGATCCATTAAATCCCATAAACCATCCCATGCACCCTCCAAAGAGGAATATGACTCTGTGAAATCCGTACTGCACAGTTCATCGAATCCCTTTAGTTGCTCCTCGACCACTGGTTTTTGGACGGCTCTGTAGGCTCTTAATACAGGTTTTTCGTGCCCTTTGTCTTCGTCTTTTGTGTTATTGAAAAAGGCGAAAAGCTCGTAGTATTCCTCGTGTCTATACGGGTCATACGGATGGGTGTGGCACTGAACACAGGCCATTGTTGTGCCTTGCCAGATTTCAAACGTGGTGCTTACCCGGTCCATCACGGCGGCTACGCGAAATTCCTCGTCGTCAGTGCCGCCTTCATCGTTACTCATTGTGTTGCGGTGAAAGGCGGTCGCGAGTAATTGTTCTTTGGAGGGTTCAGGAAGCAGGTCACCGGCGATCTGTTCGATCGTAAACTGGTCGAAAGGCATGTCGGCATTAAACGCGTCGATGACCCAGTCCCGGTAAGCCCAGATGTTTCTGTAGGGGTCCTTTTGGTATCCTTGTGAGTTGCCATACCGGGCAAGATCCAACCACATAGCTGTCCAACGTTCTCCATAATGAGGCGAGGCCAAAAGGCGATCAACTACCCGTTCGTAGGCATCTGGCGAAGTGTCTTGTACAAAATTTTGGACTTCCTCTGGGGTAGGTGGTAGCCCAATCAGGTCTAGGCTGACCCGGCGAATGAGAAGCTCTTTACGTGCTTCTTCAGCGGGGGAGAGGCCTTCTTTTTTAAGCCGTTTATACACAAAGGCGTCGATCCCATTGCGTACCCATGAAGACCGGGTTGCAGGTGGAGAGAGAGTCGCATCGGGTCTAATGTAAGCCCAGTGGGTTTCCCATTCGGCTCCATCATCGATCCATCGGCTCAGCTTTTCAATGTCTTTCTTGAGAAGCGGGGGGTGATCAAGAGGCATTCGCTCTTCGGGATCGGTGTGGAGCACCCGCTGAATCAATGGACTCCCTTCGGCATCTCCAGGAATAATTCCAGGCCTGCCCGATTCCAATTCGCTTAGCGCTTCATCCCTGTACAAAAGACTAAAGCCACCAGACTTCTTAACACCTCCGTGACAAGCTATACACTCGTTATTAATAATGGGTCGTATATCCGCATTAAAAGTAACTTCTTTCTTGGGCCACAGGAAGAAAGCTGAGGTGAAGACGACGAGTACCAGCGATGCTATAGTGAGCCTGAAGTTCAAAGTTCAATGTTTAACGTTTAATGGGGGATATGTAACAATTTAATGAAACGGCTGCAAAACAGACAGCGCCACCCATTAAACGTTAAACATTAATCTTTGACCCCCCAGTTTTCAGTACCAGGCTCCCAGCAGAGCGGGGTGTCAGTTTTTCGAGAATGAGCTCGATTTCTGCGAGGTTGTAGGGCGTGCCGATCTTGTCGGTAATGAGGGTACGAGCTTCCTCGGACGGAGCCAGTTCTCCTGATGCGATGATAACAGGTACTTTTCGGTTATCCGAGGAAAGGTGCTTGATCACCTGGGGGTCTGAATGCTTGGATTCAAGTTGAGGGAGATCGATAAACAAGGCCTCGAAAGGGTGCTCGCAAATCAAGTTAATTCCTTTGGACAGTGTTTGAGCCGTTTGAACTGAATAGCCGGCATTGGTCAGCATTCGCTCTGCTATGCGCAAGTTGATTCGATTGTGATCCACTACCAGGATTTTGAAGCTTTCCTTAAGATCCCTACCTGCCCCTTGCCCGGTGTGGCAAGAACTAATCAGGGTGGCTATTGTCTTGATGAGCGAAATGGGTTTGATCGGATGAAACAGCGCTCGCACATTATTGGAATCATTAGAGTCAAAATTTAAGAGCCTGTTGGAATAATAAAGAACAGGTACTTCAGGATATCGAGTTATGATGTCCTGAAGCAGAGGTGTTTCGTTCTGTTTGTGAATGGACAGGATCAGGACGTCTTTAGACACATCGATAGTGTCCCTTATGGAGGTTAACGATTTAACTGACTGGATGGATACATCAGCATACTCTAAATGATGATCGAGTATCGCTTGCTCAAATTCGGAAAAGCCCGTGGTAAGAATTCGTTTACGAGGGCTGAGTGCATGAGTGTTGGGCGAAATCGGCGCTTCTTTTACCTGCTCCGTAGGTAATGTGAAGGAGAATGTTGATCCGATACCCTGTGTGCTCTCGACCCACATACTGCCGCCCATGAGTTCAGTGAGTTGTTTACTAATAGCCAACCCGAGCCCCGTTCCACCGTACTTTCGTGTAGTGGATTCATCGATCTGAGAGAAGGACTTAAACAAACGGCTCAATCGATCTTCAGGAATACCAATACCGGTGTCTTTAACCGAAAACGTATAGTCGTACCTGCTTTTATCCACATTTTTGGCATGCACTGTGAGAGTGACTTCTCCTTCTGAAGTGAATTTAAGGGCATTGCTTAGCAGATTAGTGAAAATTTGCCGTATCCTGATTTTGTCCTGCACGATGATGTCAGGGACGGAGTTGGGCATGAAGTAGGCAAGGCTCAGGTTCTTGGACTCAGCAATCGGTGTAACAAGGTCCAAGACTTCTTCGATGGTTCGGCGCAGGTCAAATTCTATGTGTTCGATTTCGAGTTTGCCGGCTTCAATTTTGGAGAAGTCTAGAATATCATTGATGACCGTGAGAAGCGATTCGCTGCTGTTTCGGATAGTTTCGACAAAATCAGCCTGTTCGTGGTCCAGTGTTGTACCCATCAACAAACTGGTCATGCCAATCACACCGTTCATGGGGGTTCTCAACTCGTGGGACATGTTGGATAAGAACAGGCTTTTTGCTTCGTTGGCTTTTCGGGCTTCTTCGTTAGCCTTTTCTAGCTCTTTGTTTTTCTGCTCTAGCTGTTGCCGTGTCTCTTTCTCCTGCGTAAAAATTTGTATCTCGAGCTCTCTTGTTTCGCTTCGGTTTTTACGGTACTGGAAGCTCAAGATGAGCGAAAACCCGATCAAGCCAAACAAGCTGAGAATGGCAGGCACCAGTACAAATGGATTTCTGAAGAATGGCCAGTTCAGTTTTAACTGGATCGATGCCGCTTCGGAGTAAAACAAATCCCGATCTATGGCCTGAACAGAGACCATGTAGGAACCGGGTTTCTCTGGTACCCAGTCGAAGTAGGACGATTCGGTAACGAGCTTCTCAACGACTTGCTGGTTCTTGTCGCGAACTGATATGAGGTACTGATATTGCTCTGGATTGCTTTTAAGATCTATTTGTGTAAATGCAACACGAACCGGTTTTCCTGTTGAAAAGATAGGGAGCGGCTCCCCCGATTCATACATTTTTTTATCGGAGTGAATCTCCGTGATTTCGACACGTTGGATTTCTCTTTGTCTTATGTACTTAGTAAGACCGCCATCTTGTGTACCAAACCAATAGGTACCCTTGGAGTCAGAATCGATACTTAATACCTGGTTGCCGTGGAGCCCATGTCGTGCATCGATGGTGGTGAACGCTGTTCCATCGTAACCAACAACCCCTTTGCTTTGAGAACCGAACCATAATATGCCATCTGAATCTTTATGAATCGTCCAGATGGTATTATCAGGTAATTTTAAGGAAGGGTTGTCAAGGACTCGCTCAGTATTCTCGATGCGAAAAAGGCCTTCATTCGTAAAGTGATACCATTGATTTTTTTTATGATGCAGCAACCCATAGGAACTGCCAGCCCAGATGGATCCATCCTCTTCGAAAAAGAACGAATAAAACACCATGTTGGTTAAGTTGAGCTGGGGAGTAAGGTCCTCAATGTCTCCATCAGGAGCCATTCGGGCAATGCCTTTGTCCGAACCAACCCACAAATTCCCTTCGTGGTCAAATCGCAGTGCCCAAATGTTATTCGAGGGCAGTCCGTTTTCTGTTGTGAGATGTTGCTCCAGAGTTCCTGAGAGAGAATATTGTTTGATTCCTCCTCCAGCCCAGCCATGTCCAACCCAAATGGTGCTGTCATTGTCATGAGCAAGCGCTAAAATCCAATGTCGTTGGCTGAGGGTGCGAGATGAATCCCCATCTACATAAAGAAGGCCTTCATTGGTACCTGCAATAAACCCGGAGGTGTTGTTTGTTTGATAGGTGGAAAGCGCACGAACATAGATTTCTTTGCCCTTATTAAACACCTGGCGAACCTGATTCTGCTCAATGGTGACAATGCCACCCCACCCAGTTCCCCAATATAAGTTGCCCTCTGGATCTGTAGCGCTGCTGAGTATTTCGGCACGATCATACCAGTTTTCATCGGGCCTGTTTGAGTGCTGCTGGGTCTTTGAGAGCCCGTCACCTAATCCAAATGTAGCGACAGAGCGGTC
>JAHQVL010000045.1 GCA_019634345.1 Rhodothermaceae bacterium | reverse complement strand
TTGATGTGCGTGGGAATTGGAGTTTGGGCATTCAGGCGTACAAAATCGTCTCACGATTTTTTTATGGCGGGGCGTAATCTTGGCGTTATGCTCACGGCTTTCGCCGTATTCTCGAGTACGATGAGCGGATTTGGTTTTGTTGGAGGGCCTGGCTTAGTTTATCGAATGGGTATGAGTTCGGTTTGGATGGTAGTCTGTGCAGGAGCAGGGTTTGTTGTCACATTTTCAATGCTAGGGAAACGGTTACGTTTGTTGGGCGAGCTGAAGCATTGCATTTCTCTGCCGGACGTAATGGCTGCTCGTTATCAAAGCGAAGCGGTTCGTGGATGGGTCTCTGTAGCAATTGTTTTAGGTGTAATGGGGTATCTTGCAACACAAATCCTTGCTATGGCTGTAGTAATGCGAGATATACTTATAGAATCAGGTGTCTGGGCGGGTATTAGTTTGGAAGGGTGTGTGGCAATATCATGTACTGTCCTATTGTTTTATTCGATTACAGGGGGGATTGTTGCTTCAGTGTATACTGATTTGGTGCAAGGGGCAGTTATGGTTGTGTCCGCAATTCTGATCTTTATTACGGTATTCTTTACGTTTGACGGAGGCCTTGCAGAGGCCAATCAGATAATCTTAGAGGATAATCCCGAAGCTATGGGTCCATGGGGCACGCTGGGTATCGTTGGTTGCCTGTCCTGGTTTTTTGTTTTTGGGTTTGGGTATGTGGGGCAACCTCATGTTGTGACTAAGATCATGATGAACAAAGATGTTTCAGATGCGCGACATATACTTCCTGTGTCAATGATTGGCTTTGTGCTGACCGGTTTGTTATGGGTAGGTATTGGATTGGCTATGAGAGCGCTGGTAATAAGTGGAGCCCATCCACCTTTAGATACTCCGGATGCAGCTGCAAACCAATTCTTGCAAACCTATGCGCATCCATTGTTGGCCGGTGTTGTATTTGCCGGTTTATTTGCCGCTATCATGTCAACAGCAGATGGGTTTCTGAATATCGGGACCGCAGCAATTGTTCATGATCTACCAAAAGCAATTCGAGGTAATTCGCTAAACAATGAGTTATTTTGGGCGCGTGTTGTTACATTTATACTCACTGTTTTAGCAGCGGTATTTGCATTATATACAGGAGATCTGGTTGCATTATTGGGCGCTTTTGGTTGGGGGACCTTTGCTGCGGCTTTGGTTCCTGTTGTTGGCTTGGGACTATGTTGGAAACAGGCAAGTCCTCGTGCTGCAATTGCTGCCGTTATCGCTAGTTTGACGATCAATTTTGGCCTAAAAGTAGGCGGCATTACACTACCCTACAATTTTGATATTGGTGCTCTAGCGTTAATCGTATCCTTAATATTGTTTATATCTATCTCACTACTTAGTCCACCCAAACCCCTGGATCCAGACGTTGAGGCAATTATGGATCTGTAATCATTTTTTGACAGCGTATGAAATCATATATCGTTCTGTTACTCGCAGTTATTCTATTTACCATACCTGTATCGGCTCAGGATGCCGTTGTACAAGAAGTAATGCTCCCGCCAGAAGGAGTTGGCTTCTCTTCTGATCGGCTGGATCGGATGCATGAGATTGCGAAGTCCTACGTAGATGAGAAGAAAATTGCTGGTGTTCTCACTATGGTTGCGAGGAAGGGTGAAGTCGTTCATTTTGAAACGTATGGGAAACGTGACTTGGAAAAAGGATTGGATATGGAGCATGACACGATTTTTCGTATTTATTCCATGACTAAACCGATCACTAGTGTCGCGGCTATGATGTTGTATGAAGAGGGGCATTTCCGGCTTAATGACCCTGTTCATCTATATATTCCTGAGCTTGAGAATGTTATGGTGTACGATGAAGATGCTCCGGATGAATCAAAAACAGTAAAACCCAATAAGCCGATGACAATTCGTCATCTTTTATCCCATTCTTCGGGGTTTACTTACGGTATATTCGGTAATACTCCCGTCGATCAAATGTATCGAGAGGCCCAAATCCTAAACCCGAATAGCGATTTGCAGGGAATGGTGGAGAAGCTGGCAGAAATCCCATTGATGCATCATCCCGGCGAGAAATGGACGTATGGTGTATCTACTGATGTATTGGGGCATTTTATAGAAGTAATCTCAGGCCAGAGTTTAGGCGAGTTCTTTCAGGAGCGGATATTTGATCCTCTTAATATGATTGACACAGGATTCTTTGTACCGGAAGAAAAGGTGGACCGATTTGCGAATAACTATACCTATACTCCTGATGGTACGCTAATCAGGCAAGACGGAGGCCCAACAAGTCCCTACTTGAACCAGGAACGCATGGAGTCTGGCGGTGGCGGACTGGTCTCCACGGCAAATGATTATATGCGATTTGCCCAGATGATGTTAAACGGGGGTGAATTAGACGGCGTTCGTTTACTAAGCCCTAAAACTGTAGAGTTGATGATAGGTAATCATCTTGATAGTGAGTACGTTCCAGGCCGTGGGTTTGGGCTGGGTTTCTCTATAGTGACTGATCTGGCTGATACACAAATACTTGGTTCTGAAGGGACCTTCTGGTGGGCAGGTCTTGCGAATACGTATTTTATCATTGACCCTAAAGAGGAAATGATCGCAATGATGTGGACACAAGTCTTTCCAAATGGAAAATTTGACTTACGAGATGATTTCCATATTGGGGTCTACCAGGCCATTATAGAATCCTACTAGAGTGTGTGAATGGGACGATTTGCTGATAAAGTTGTAGCTATAACCGGTGCAGGGGGAGGGATTGGACGGAGTCATGCGCTGGCTTTTGCTCGTGAGGGAGCTCGTGTAGTCGTCAATGATTGGGCACGGACTAGGGATGGAGTTGAAGAGAGTGACAACAGTGCCCAGTCTGTTGTTGATGAGATACATCAGCTTGGCGGAACTGCTGTGGCGAACATTAATTCTGTTGCAGATGCTCAAGGAGCTTCGGCGATTATAAAGTTTGCTACCGAGTCTTACGGCCGCATTGATATAGTTATAAACAATGCCGGCATCTTAAGAGATCGTACGATAAAAAAGATGACGCCCGATGAATGGAGTATGGTTTTAGATGTGCATCTGACGGGGAGTTTCTTGGTTTTGCAAGCTGCTAGCCGCCAAATGATTGAGCAGGCAGATGGGGGAGTTATCATAAATACGACCTCCACATCTGGATTGCTCGGAAATTTTGGGCAGGCAAATTATGGAGCCGCCAAATCGGGTATTGCTGGCCTAACCAGGGTGGCCGCCCTCGAACTAGCCAGGCACAACATACGCGTCAATGCAATCGCTCCCCTTGCGAAGACAAGGATGACCGGTGAGCTTGATGGGGTAGCAGAAGGCCTCCTGCCTGAATACGTTTCACCGCTTGTTATGTATCTGGCCTCCCCAACCGCTGAAAAAGTAACCGGACGCGTATTTGGTGTGTGGGGAAATCGAATTCATGAGTATTATTACATTTCCTCGGCTGGTGTACAAAAAGAGGGTGAGACTCCCTGGACTATTGAGGAGATTGCTGAACAATGGGAGACAATTACAGCGCGTCCTGTACCAGAAACCACACTGGGTCTAATCTAAAAAGTAGAGAACATGCAGACTAACGGCTTAGCTTCAGCGAAGAAGATAGTCACTGGTGAAGACTACGTTAATAGCCTTCGAAATAGAGAAATAACACTCTATCTGTTTGGCGAAAAAATCAGTGAGCTTGTTGATCATCCCATGATTCGCCCGTCCATTAATGCTGTTGCTGAGACGTATGATTTGGCTCTCAGAGAGCCGGAGTTGGCTTCAGTCATTTCACCGTTTACTGGTGAGCGAATAAGTCGGTTTTTGCATGTTTGTACAGACGTGAAGGACCTTGTTCACCAGAACAAGATGCAAAGGAAGCTTGGGCAACTTACAGGAACGTGTTTTCAACGATGCGTTGGTATGGATGCCTTTAACGCATTGTACTCTGTGACTTACGAAATAGACGAAGCAAGAGATACCTCCTATCACAAGCGCCTAAAATCCTTTATTACACTGACTCATCGCTATAATTACGTAATTGGCGGTGCCATGACTGATGTAAAGGGAGATCGTAGATTACCTCCCCACCAACAAGCCGACCCGGATCTGTATGTCCATATATCAAAAAGAACAGACGACGGTGTATATATAACAGGCGCAAAAGCACATCAAACAGGGTGTTTAAATTCACACTGGTTGCTGGTAATGCCCACCACACGGCTTGGAATTGAAGACAAAGAGTATGCAATAGTCGGAGCCATTCCTGTTGAAACAAAAGGTATTACCTATATCTATGGTCGCCAATCCTGTGATACCCGAAGCATGGAAGGTGGGACCCTGGATGTAGGAAATGCACAATTCGGTGGCCAAGAAGCCATGATCATCTTTGATAACGTATTCATTCCCAATGAATACATCTTTATGGATGGAGAAACGGAATTTGCATCCATGCTGGTCGAACGATTTACTAGCTATCATCGAAGAAGTTATGTGTGTAAAAGCGGCGTTGGGGATGTGTTAATAGGAGCCGCTGCTACGGTAGCAGAATACAATGGTGTCCCGCGAGCTTCACACATAAAGGACAAGCTTGTTGAGATGACTCATCTCAATGAGACCGTCTATGCAACAGGTATTGCATCCTCATATCAGGGATTTGCAACACGATCTGGTGCCTTTATTTGTGATGATATGTTGGCCAACGTCTGCAAGCATCATGTCACGAAAATGCCCTACGAAATCAGTCGGTTGGCTCAGGACTTGGCTGGAGGTTTGGTCGTAACCATGCCTTCTGAAAAAGACTTAAATCATCCAGAAATTGGTGCTCTACTAAAAAAATATCTCAAAGCGAAAGAGGATGTTAATACAGAGGACCGAATGCGTATACTCCGTCTGATCGAGAACATGACATTAGGTCGAAATGCGGTCGGTTATCTGACAGAATCACTTCATGGAGCGGGATCTCCCCAGGCGCAGCGTATTCAAATTGGAAGGCAGATGCAGCTTGAATACAAAAAAAGGTTAGCTAAGATACTGGCAGGAATTGACATAGAAGAGAAAGATTCAACGGCAGAAGAAGTAGCCGGGTATTTTGCACGGGTCTTTGAGATGTGAACCCCTAATCATCTCTCGACCAATCTAAATCCTTCTCCGTGAACGGTGATTATCTGCAGGTTTTCATCCGGTTTTAGGAGTTTTCGCAGCTTTGTAATGTAGACATCCATACTACGGGCATTGTAATACGTATCGTCCCCCCAGATTCGGTTTAAGGCTTCGGTTCTTGGAAGGGTTTTATTTTTGTATCGAGCAAGAAGTTCGAGGAGTTGTGATTCCTTATTGGTTAGTGAAAGCACCTGATCGTTCGAGGTGCGCAATTCTCTCACGCTTGGTTTGAATTGCATGCTCCCCAATTGAACACAATTATTGATCGTTGAGCCTGGCGAGTTGTCGTGTATACGCCGCATGATGGCTTGCACGCGAAGGAGCAACTCCTGCATACTGAATGGCTTAGTAATATAGTCATCTCCGCCAAGTGTGAAGCCTTCGATGCGATCTTCTTGCATATTCTTCGCAGTGAGAAAGATAATGGGGATATTTGTATCAATTTCCCGTATTCGTGCGGCCAGAGTGAATCCGTCTTGTTTCGGCATCATGACATCGAGAATGCATAAATTCGGCTTCTGTTCTATATATCCATCCCATGCTGCTAATCCATCTCTGTGCAAAAAAACCGTGTATCCCTTAAGGACAAGATATTCTGAAAGAACCTGGCCAAGGTTGATGTCATCTTCGGCCAGAAGAACTGTAGTTGATTCATGCATAGGAAAAGGGAAGAAATAGATAGAACGTGCTGCCAACCCCAGGCTTGCTTTTCGCAAGCACATGCCCACCGTGAGCAATGGCCATTGTTTGAACGTAAGAGAGGCCAAGCCCAAACCCTTTTACGTCGTGTACATTGCCTGTAGGCACTCTGTAAAATCGATCAAATATCTTTCGAAGCGCATCGCGGCTTATACCCAACCCTTTATCGCGAATAGCGATTTCTATTCCACCTTTTCTATTGGTTGTTTCAACGTAGATGTCTGGAGTTTCTGAGGAATACTTGTTTGCATTGTCTATTAAATTGGTAAACATCTGCCGAAGGTGCATAGCATCTCCCTGGACGATGAAAGGATGTGCTTGCAATGAGGTTGAGATCGTTCCATTCCGTTGTTTTAATTGAAGCGAAAAGGCATCTATTATTTCTTGTAGCAACTCATGGATATCGACAGGTTCTATCTTCAGCCCAAGGTCCTTTTTGTCAAGCAATGCCATTTGAAGCACTTTCTCTACTTGAGTGCCCAGCCGGTCATTTTCTGTAGCAATCATATTTAGATAATGCTTCCTTGAGCCCTCTGGAAGATCGACTTGCGGATCCTGCATAGCCTCACAGGCAAGAGCGATTGTCGAAATCGGCGTTTTGAACTCGTGCGTCATATTGTTGATAAAATCAGTCTTAACTTCTGAGAGCTGTTTTTGCTGAAGGATAACAAAGACAGCATATCCTATACATCCAAGAACTAAAAAGGCGAAAAGGGAGGAGACTAATAAAGTTGGCCCCATGCTCCGTAACAGGTACCAGTGTTCATTGGGGAAGTACAACAACACCACAGGGGATGCAGAAGCATAGGCTCCATGTTGGTGTGATTCTGCAACGGCTTTTGGAAAATTGCTCGACTCGGTGCGTTGAGAGAAAAACGGCAACTTCCAGTCGGATTGTTCTAATTTGGCCGTATCCCCTTCAACTACCAGCCAGCCATTTCTGTGAGTAAGAGCCCATTGGAATTCGGTCTCAATGCCTAATTGACTTAGTTGATTTTCAAGGATCGGCTTAAAACTGGTGCTTGACAAATGAGAAAACCCCGTATTGCAGGTTGGGCACAGTCTCTGATGGCGCACAAAAAAATTATTACTAATCGTATCTGAGAGCATTTCAATGCTCAGTCCATAGGCGCTGTCGGGAAACTCGAATTTATATCGTTGGAGCTCTTCAACTATACCGAGGCTTTGGGGCGTATTCCTTGAAAATGCTACATGCCGGCGTATCTCTGCAAGGGAGTTGTCATTCACGTCAATCGTGAATGTTGTGTCTGCCTTCCCTATCTGAATCAGAAGAAACCCGGGGGCTTTTATGCGGAGGGAGTCCTCAAATTGATTCTCATCAACAATAAAAACAGATTCATTGGGCCTCATGAATTCTTCAGCTGCTTCATATACAGCATGTTGAAGCGAGCGGCTAAATTGAGCACGTTCTTGCTGAATCCCCTGATGCCAGATATATGCTTGTAGGCCTACCAGAGATAAGGAAGCAAGCACTGTAAGGCCAAAAATCCATCGTAGCTGTGTTCTTTTCATGCCCTATTAGATGGATATTGACGCACTTGGTTCGAACCCTTAACGTCTTTTAACATCGTTTAACGGCGGATTTAACGTCTTTTTGCAGGGTGCCATCGTAGCATGCATCGTTCTGGTAAATTAACAATACGATGAGCTACGATTATGAAGACGACGATTTTATTTGCTCTACTTCTCTGTTTTGTGATCCCTTTCGCAATGGCACAAGAGGGAATGGTTACCTACGAAGAAACCATCAAATTGGATATTGAACTTCCTCCTGAAATTCAGGCTATGGGCCATGAAATTCCGGATACTCGTGTATCGAAGCAAGTTTTGTTTTTCAACGAATCCGCCTCTCTGTACAAGGCGGCAGAAGAGGAGAATCCTGAACAAGAGCAGAGTTTTTCTAACAATGAAGGGTTGGAGATCAGAATTCAACGCGGTGGCAATGACAATAAGACGTACATGAATTTTGATGAAGGCCAACGCATCGAAAAACGGGAGTTTCTGGGAAAGAACTTCTTGATTTCTGGTGGTACTGAATCCCTCTCTTGGAAGCTGTCCGACGAGCGAAGCGAATTTCTTGGATATATGTGTATGAAGGCCACCGCGGAACGGGATAGCACAACCTATGAAGCATGGTTTACTCCTGAGATCAGTATTCCTAGCGGTCCGGGCCAAGGTGGGTTGCCCGGATTGATCCTGGTAATGAACATTAATGATGGAGAACGCTCGTATGTGGCCAAAGAGTTAAACTTAGAAGCTGTTGAAGAGGGATTGATTGCACCTCCTACAAAAGGGAAAAAGGTCTCTAGAGTAGAATTTAATGAGATCGTAGAAGAGCGGATGAAAGAAATGAATGCAACACGATCGGGTAGCGGAGGCATATTCATTCGGATGGGTCACTAACGACAAAAAAGTGCGAAGAGTTGGAACGTTGTAATTAGACTTTGAGAGGGTAATATGGCCTGGTTTAAACTATCTATAGGATTCACAGCAATTGTTGTACTACTTGGATCGTGCTCGCTTGTAACGGCGCAGACAAGCAGGTATAATGTGGAAGGAGTTGTTACAGATACCTCTGATGTCACATTGGCTGGAGCTACAGTTGTGTTGCTCAATTCGACTGACTCTACAATCGTCAGTTTTGGTACGACTCGATCTGATGGACTTTTCCGCTTAAGGCGAATCCAAGCGGGAAACTATACCCTGCAGGTGTCTTTTGTTGGATTTGAACAGTATATAGCTGAGATTGAAATCATCGAGGAGAATTTAAACGTAGGCAGTATCCCTCTTAAAGCAGCGGTTTCAGAACTGGATGCTTTGGTGATCACTGCAGATTATATTCCTATTCTGATAAATAAGGATACCCTGGAATACAATGCGGGTGCATTTAATGTTCGTCCAAATGCAAACGTAGAAGAGCTTCTCAAGCGCCTGCCGGGCGTAGATGTTGAACGAGACGGCACAATCCGAGCGCAGGGGGAAGAAGTAGAGCAAGTTCTTGTTGATGGCAAAGAGTTTTTTGGGAATGATCCACGCATAGCCACGCAAAATCTGCCAGCCGATGCCGTCGACAAGGTGCAGGTCTACGATAAAAAGTCGGACATGGCTGAATTTTCGGGAGTCGATGATGGGGAGGAGTCTAAAACGATCAATCTTGCTTTAAAAGAAGACAGCAAGCAGGGATATTTCGGGAATACCTCGGGGGGGTATGGGAGCGATAATATCAGGGGGAGATATGAAGGTCGGTTGAGTATGAATCGCTTCTCTCCCTCTACGCAGCTGTCTTTGATTGGTAACTTGAATAACGTAAATCAACAAGGCTTCTCCATGGGCGACTATATGAGCTTCATGGGAGGCATGATGGGAGGAGGGTTTAGCAGAGCGAGTTTACCCCTCAATATGGGGGTAACCGATGGGTTTTCTATGACAACAGCAGCAGGGGTTAATTTCAATCGGGATTTTGGTGCAAAAACATCGCTGCAGAGTAGTTACTTCCTCAATGTGGTTGATAACGATCAAAATCGATTAGTAAATCAGCAACAGCTGATAGGATCACAAACCTCTTCGCGCTCCTTGCAGGCGTCTGATCAGGATATATCCACGCAAAACCATCGGCTGAACCTCAATCTCAAACACGAGATTAACAAAGGCCAAGACCTAAGGTTAAGGGCTGATCTCAGGGCGACTGATTCAGGGTTATACAATGACAGTTTTAGAGAGTTGAATTCTGGGGCAAACGTACTGGTTAACGATAACAATACCTTGTATAAATCCGATGGGCTTGACTTCGGAGGTAGTGCGTCATTGACCTATCGCAAGAAGTTATCTGAAAGAGGGCGTACGCTCGTTGCTGAAGGCCGGGCAGAGTGGAACGATGGGTCAATGAAAGGCGATTTGGAGACCCTGAACTTTTTTTATGATAACATTGGGAACGTAGTCTCTTCGGAAGAACTTCGCCAGTTCCAGGACCAGCAGAATACGACCTCTACGAATCGGCAGCAGATTTCTTGGACCGAACCACTGGGCCGGTCGAGTTCTCTGCAAGTGCGAGGAGAGCGTAGGCAACGCGTTCAAGATCAGGATAAACGTATCTATGATTTGAGAGAAGCAGGGAGCGTCTTAAATGAATCATTGAGTGCCGGGTTGGAGCAGACATATACGTATAACGAAGCTGGGCTCAACGTGCGTTTTAACCCCGGTGGTGCTTCGTATTCTATTGGTGTGGATGTACAATCATCAGATCTTGAAGGTGATGTAAGAGGCTCTACCGGCGCACTTACACGAAGTTTTGTGGATTTCTTGCCTTCAGCTCGATTTTCCTATGACTTTGCCAATGGCAAACGCATGGACATCAGGTATGAGACCACTACGCGCGAACCTTCTATGAACGAGTTACAGCCTTTTGCGGATAACACGGACCCGCTCTTTGTCTATGTGGGGAATCCTGATCTTGAGCCCGAATACAGGCATTCAGGGCGTGCACATTTTATGATGTTTGATCAATTCTCCTCGATAAACCTGTTTGGCTACTTTCAAGCACAGTATACACAGGATAAAATTGCTCGAGATCGAACCATAGATGCACAGCTTCGCCAGTCCATCACCTCTAGGAATGTGGATGGGGATTGGATGCTGAGAGGCCGGCTGGACTATGGTATGCCTTTAAGACCGCTAGGTATTCGGGTTAACCTCTCCACAGAGTCCATGTACAATCGAGGCAAAGAGTTTATTAACGATGCGGAGAACCAGACGCGGATCCTTAGGCAGTCGATTGATCTAAGGATTAATAATCGGAATAACGAGATTATCGATGCTCTCATTGGGGCAAAATACACCTTCAATACAAACAAATACTCCCTCAATCCTGAACTGGGTCGAAATTATGTCAACCGCACCTTTTATACGGAGATCAACTATTACATGGGAGATCATTGGCGCTTCACCTCGGGGTTTGATTACCGGTTATTTGCCGATGAAGTGTTTGGAAGTGGCCAGCAAATTCCCATCTGGAGAGCCGAGATATCAAGACTGATTATGGGCGATAAAGCAGAAGTTCAATTGGTAGGACTTGACCTGTTAAATCAGAATCTCGGTGTCAACTACAGCAATACGAGCACGTACATACAAGAAGAGAGAATACAAACGCTTGGCCGGTATGTGATGCTCAAGTTCGTCTATAATTTGTCTGGTTTGAATCGAAGGGGTGGGAATATACAGGTAATTGGGAATTGACTTCGTAGAAAGTAGCCTGGAGGTCGGAGTGTTTTTAGTCACTTTGGACTCCAGGCATTTGCTCCATAAGTGATTAGCTCGGAATGGAGCTGGATCGTTACGAGAGAAGTGAAAGAGTACGTTGTTCTTTTCATTTCTCTATATCTCTTCCATGTCCTGTATTAAACGATCCCATGCATGGGCTGTTGTCCTGTGTTTTGTTGCCCTTCTTTGTATTGCTCCTCTCTCAAATGCACAAATTGTAGAACCTCTTGTTCTATCTGGAGATACTGCTCCAGGTACGGCTTTAACCTTTGACGCCTTCATTCAACCATGGACCGATAATACCGGCCTGACCATCTTCCAAGGTGTATTGTCAGATGGTTCAAGAGGGGTTTGGCGGTATGAGTCAGGTGAATTGACTGAAGTATTCCGGTATGGACAGGCCCTGCCTGGCTCCCAGGACCAGGTTATAGGAGGAAATGCACCCTTTATCATTGGCGTAGAAGATGGTGCTTTTGCAATGTGGGTAGGCCTAGAAGAAGGTGGAGGAGCTATCGTAATGGGAGACCGTAGTGGGCTTTCTACAGTGGCTTCAACCAATACGCCGGCTCCAGGAGCAGGAGAACTGCTATTTATAAATCTCGACCTTGCGATAGGCCGCTTTGGATTTAACAATGGGACCGTTGTATTTACTGCACTTGTTCGAGACAGTACGGGCTCCGAGGCGGCAAATGGAGCATGGGTTTCTTCTGGAGGGCCAGCGTCCCTGCTCTCATTAACGGATATGGATCCGTTCGATGATGTGGACGAGTGGCCTGAAGTGCCAGGGCATGTCTTCGAAATTACCAATGTCCATATTGGGGATGCCGGGACTGTGTATGGAGTTGCAAGAGCTTCCGATCCATTGGGTGAACATCTCGTCAAACTTTCCGTCGGCGGTGGAAGGTCTCCCGTAGACTTAGGTGCAGGCGTTGAAACATTCAATTACGCCATGTTTGCAGACGAGCAATTGGGCCTTGTGGTTAATTCTGATGCCGGCCAGGCGGTTATGATTGAAAGTAGCCCGGGCAGTGGAACGTTTGAAACCATAGCGTCCCCAAATAGCACCGTCCCTGGGCGCGACGGGAATCCGCTGCAAGACGTAACATGGGAAAACTTTGGTCAGTCTGGAATAGGGTTTGATGGAGATGGGAATTTGTATTTCGATGGAGGTGTGGAAAAAACAGGTGTTTTTGCGACACTTCATGGTATCTGGAAACGGACTCCTGAAGGCTCTCTCAGCTTATACGTAGATGGTTCTTTTGTTGACGGGTCAGTAATGAATTCGCCAGGGGGCTTGGCCATTAATCAAAAAGGAGACATGCTCCTTGCTGAGGATGGTGCAATTTGGTTTCAATCAGCGGATGCCGAATCGCCCAATCGAATATTTGCTCGTCGAGATGAGTTAGCAGTGGCCCCTGGTGATGTGAGGCAAGTCAACTCAGGCGCGTTGGCAAGTACCTTTTTTAATAGTCCCGGTTATGATGGCAGGCCGTCGACATTGTCTGAGGATGCGTCAGTCGTTGTTGCGGTCAGTTTTACTGATGGATCAAGAGGAATTATTAGATACAGTAGCCTGGCAGGCGGATTGGTTGTGAATAGCACAGGTGATGGGAGCGATATCGATCCGGGCAATGGGTTTTGTTCTACTGGTGGGGACGTAAACGGAGAGGCAGAATGCACGCTGCGTGCTGCAATCGAAGAGGCTAATGCCACTTCTGAGAGAGGGAATATCTTGTTCGATATTCCTGGAGATGCCCCGTATGCTATCACAGTCAACAGTCCTCTACCAGCAATCTCAAACCCTGTAACAATTACAGGGCCTACCTACACCGATTTACCTGAAGTTATACTCGATGGTATCTCTGCCGGTGCATCAGAAGCTGGCTTTACCATCATGGGTTCAGCTGCAGGCACGACCATTCGTAATCTGTGGGTCTTAGCATTTGATGGACCTGGGATGAGCTTAACTGCTAATGATGTTACGATCGATGGTAATGTGTTAGGCCTGGATGGCTCTCAGTTGACAGGGAATGGGGTTGGTCTATTGCTGAATGGAGATGACAATGTCATAACGAACAACCTGATTTCCGGTAATAAGACATCCGGCATTAGCCTTCGTGGAAACGACAACGTCGTTTCGAGCAACATCATTGGATTGGATAAAGAGGGAACGGTAGATGTGGGTAATAAAGCGGATGGGATTATCCTGGTTGGAGATAGGAATCAACTTATCGAAAATGTTGTCTCCCGTAATTCGAAGAATGGGATCTACATTGTTTCTGGCAGTACGAATGAGATCTATAAGAACTTTGTAGGTACGGATGTCTCTGGCCGGGAACGACTGGGAAATTTAGAAAACGGCATTCGTGTGGATCAGGCAGTGAATACCGTAATAGGTTCTGATGGAGAAGGCAATGTACTTTCGGGCAACATTGATAATGGCATTCTGTTAGCCGCGGGGGCTAACGGGACCTTAATCTTAGACAACTTTATTGGTGTAGGCGCCAATGGATTTGTTGGACCATTTAACGTTAATGCAGGCGTGTTTATTCAGGACGCATCCGGCAATAATGTAGGTGGCATTGATGGCGCAACAGGGAATGTCATTCGTGATAATGAATTCGGTGTTGTTGTTGCAGGCGACGCGCAGGATAATACCATCAGGCAGAATACGATCTTTGGTAACAGAACCTTAGATATTGACCTTGGGAATGACGGCAAAATTACCCCGAACGATCTTGGAAATGGTCAAGACGATCCTGATCAGGATGCAGGTCCCAACGGACTGATTAACTTTCCCGTTGCAGTAGTATTGAGTAAGGGCGAGGACAATCAGCAGGTATTATCCGGCTTAGTTGATGTAGCTGATCCGGCAAGTACAACCATCGATGTGTATGGGCTAAACGAACCTCATGAGTCGGGTGTAGGGGGAGGGTTGGAATGGCTGGGTAGTGGTTTAGCAGATAGCTCCGGTGTATTTCAATTTGTATTGAGCGGGTCGACTCCTTACTCGTTCTTTTCAGCCACCGCGACCAGTGCCGATGGTGCTACTTCAGAATTCTCCCCGGTATGTGGAGATCCTGATGGCGATGGAAAGCCGGATTCAGACGGAGACGGATTGTGTGATACTTGGGAAGTAGATGGAATCGATTATGACATGGACGGAATCGTCGATCTCGAGTTTACAGGTAAGATGGCGACTGACCCGATGCAAAAAGATTTGTTTGTCGAAGTGGACTGGATGGAAACCACAACAGGTATGCCTCACAGCCATGAACCGCTGCAGGCATCATTAGATAAGGTCAGTGATGCGTTTGCTGCATCTCCCGTAGACAACCCAAACGGGAAGAAAGGTATTCGATTGCATTTTGTAAAGGATGAACCTGTTCGAGAAATAACCCCAATCCGAATGCACAGCGGGAGTGTTGAAGTAAACCCTGCTGGTACGTTTGATGATTTGAAGTTCGGAAAACCAGTAAACCCATGCGGTACAGCGACAACCGATGGACATTTTGGTACAAAGGAGGAACGAGCCTCCAATCGATGCGCTGCTATTCTAGGTGCAAGGCGGCTTACGTTTAGGTACCTCATCTTTGGGCATGATCATGCTCATGCACCGGGATCGAGTGGCGTCGCTGAATTACCAGGAAATGACTTTATGGTGACTATTGGATCCTGGAGCGATAATTCCTTGCTCACAACAGCTGGGTTTAAGCAAGGAGCACGTGCGCAATTGGGCCAGGCAAAAGCTGTTATCGAAGCGAGCACTATAATGCATGAAATGGGGCATACGCTGAACTTAAAGCATGGTGGGATTGATCATTTTAATTGCAAGCCGAATTACATCAGTGTCATGAACTATTCGCTGCAATTTCCCACCATGATCTCACAGCGGCCGATGAACTATTCCTCCAAAGCATTGCCTTCATTGAACGAAAGCGCATTAAATGAAACGCTGGCTCCAGGAGGGAATGCAGGGGAGTTCTTTTTATTCAACACCTCTACGGTAGTAGGCATGAAAGGAGAGAGGTTACTATATGGGCGTGCGAACACAACGAGCGTTGATTGGACAGCCGATGGTATGTTTGACGATGCGGTATCTGCAGACATTGATTATATACCTGCTTCCGGATGTGAATGGCAGCCCATGCTGAGGACGTTGGTAGGCCATGATGACTGGAGTAATCTTGTCTATGACTTCAGAACAGCCCTAGATTTTGACGACGGGAGCCAACGCTCTGCCCCCGAATCTTTCGAACCTGAACCGCGAGAAGACGATGTCACTTCTGCTGCGATGGACTTTGACTTTGACGCAGATGGTCTTGTAAATGCACTGGATAATTGCGCGGCTATCGCAAATCCCAATCAGGAAGACATTGACCAAGATGGGGTAGGAGATGTATGTGAAATGGGCCAAGCGGACCTCGGTCTCACCGCTGACGTGCGAAATTTCTCAACGGATCAATCTACTCAACAACGCGAACACTTTAGATTTGTCGTTACAAATGCCGGTCCTGACTCTGTGATGACGGTTGTGCTATCCGATACGCTATTTACCGAAGGGCGAGTTGAAGCGCTCACTGCTTCACTTGGCGGTTGTGCGGCATCAGGCCCAACCGTAAACTGTACCGCCTCGAATCTAGCTGTTGGGGACAGCCTGGTGGTTACGTTTGAAATGGAATTAGAGAATTTAGCTCAGGTCTCGTTCTCTGCCTCTGTGGCAGGTGATGCATTAGACAATAATCCGGATAACAATCGGGTTGAGCGTACCTTTACCGTTGGAACTGAAGATGCCGATTTACCTGGGGAGACCCTCTTATATCAGAATTTCCCCAATCCTTTTACGGGAAATACACGAATCGCTTTTGATCTCAAACAAGCTTCCCATACTCAACTGGTTGTGTATGATATTCTCGGAAGGGAAGTAGTGCGCGCTATAGATGGATTCTTAGGTAGGGGCCACCATGAGGTTGTTATTAATGGACACCCTATGGCGTCAGGTGTTTATGTGTACAGGCTCGAAGTGGATGGAGAGGTGCACACCAAAAGGATGATTCTCGTCAAATGATCATTTGAGTACACACGCGTCTTGGACGCGCTGGATCATTTCTTTGCGACCGCAGATGACAGGCTTCAAGGCCTTCTTGGCTGATATGATTGCTTCTATAGATACGGGTGTGCCGTCAAAATACATGACGGTGCATGCCGTGTTTTTAAGAATTGCAAAACCCGCTGCAAGGTCCCAAATCGGTAAAGCAGGGAGAATTACAGCATCAGCACTCCCTGTAGCAACGTAACTCATATGTGCCGAGGCAGAACCCAGGCTGCGTATTTTACCTTTGTAGCCTGGATTTACAGAAAACATCTTGTGAAACTTGGAGTCAACGAGCAAAACCGACTCTTTCAACTGATTAGGAAGCTCGCGGGCGTGCATGACCTGGTCATTTTTAATCACAGCCCCCGATCGCCCCGCATAGAAAAAATCGCTGGTTCTTGGCATGTAGAAGAACCCAGATATTGGTTTATCTCCTTCTATGATACCTACTGCAATGCCCCATGTCGGGAAGCCTCGTACAAAAGAAGAAGTGCCGTCAATGGGGTCTATGATCCATCTTCGGTTTCCGGATACAGGATCACGAGACACATTGGATTCTTCTGCAATGACACCGTCGTCAGGATATCTCTCCTGGATTTGTGTGACAAGGTACTCCTGCACCTCAAGATCACCTTGGGTGACATATGAATCGTTGGCTTTGATGGATGGGGTAACTTTTCCAAAGTAACGTTGAGCAATCTCTCCAGCTTGCTCAATGGTGTTCTTAACCCAATTCTCGTCTATCATGATGTTAATCCTGTAACTTCCCTGCTAAGTACCCGGTGGTCCATGCCGCCTGGAAGTTGTAGCCTCCCGTGATGGCATCAATATCCAAAACTTCGCCTGCAAAATATAGATTAGGGATTCCCTTGCTTTGCATCGTATTCATGTCAATACTGGTCAAGCTTACGCCTCCGCAAGTAACAAACTCTTCCTTAAACGTAGTTGTCCCTTTTGCGTGATATATATCATTAGTGAGCATTTGCACAAGCTTGTTCAGGCCTTTTTTGCCAAGCTCGCTCCACCTTTTGTCAACTGATATACTGCTTTTATTCAACAGGTACAACCAGAATTTTTTGGGTAGACCAAAAGGACGAATAGAAGATACCTGTTTTTGGTTGTTACTTGTAATGATGCCTCTAAGGTGATCGGCGACTGTATCGTTGTTAATTTCGTTTACCCAATTTACTTGAAATTGGAATGCATAGTCCAGGTCATTGAGAATGCGTGCGCCAAGAGATGAAAGCTTAAGAATTGCTGGGCCACTCATGCCCCAATGAGTAATCAATAGAGGACCATTTGATTTCAGCGGAGTTCCTTGAATCCGAACAGATACTGGGTTGACTACAGTGCCCATCAGCCCTGTGATAGGGTTATCAGGTAGATTGAAAGTAAAAAGGGAAGGGACAGGAGGCTCAATTTTGTGGCCGAGTGATTTGAGCCAATCAAGCCCTTTCTTGCGAGGCGAGCCACCTGTTGCTACAATCACTTTACTAAACCTCTCTGGTTCATGATTGCTCTCTGAAAAATGTAGCTTCAACTGAGAAGAAGAGGGCTCAATCTTTTGTACTGTCTTTTTAAACTCAATGCCAACCCCCAATCGTTTGAGTTCATCCATCAAACAATCAATAATGGTTTGAGAGTCATCTGTAGTGGGGAAGACCCTGTTATCAGGCTCTGTTTTTAAGTGAACCCCTCGTGAAATAAACCACTCTTTTGTGTGCGAAGTATTAAATACATGAAACGATTTTCTTAATCGTCTTCCTCCCCGTGGGTAGGCCTTACAGAGCGCATCGATGTCTGAACACCCATTGGTTACATTGCATCTTCCTCCGCCAGAAATGCGAACCTTGGAAAGCACCTTGTTCGACTTTTCAATCAGCCTCACGGATGCATGTGGGTGATTGATTTTTGCATGGATGGCAGAGAAAAAGCCGGCTGCACCACCGCCAATAACCGCTACTTTCATAAATATGGGAATACAGAGCTACACGTTTAGAGGCCTTTGATAACTCTTAACAGAGCTGTTGGTTTTTAATTAAGCGTGTTTGCACTGCAACGTTGAAAAAATAGGGATTGAATGTCGGGTTTTGAGTATATAGAACGCATGTCCATATCAAGGCATGTATTTGAGGTAAGGAAAGAAAATGAAACATACTACGACATATATTAGCGGTATTATTGCACTTTTATTAGCGGCGTCTATTTCTCAAGATGTTTATGGGCAGCAGTCTGAAATGGCCGACAGCATATATATTATGGTAGAGGAGATGCCGCGGCCAGTGGGTGGACTGAGGGGTATTCAAAAGAAAGCCAAGTATCCTAAAGAGTTAAGAAAACAGGGTGTGAAGGGTAGAGTTTTCATCACGTTTATAGTAGATGAAAAAGGAGAAGTGAGGGATACAGAAGTCTTAAGGTCTGTGCATCCTGAATTGGATGAACAAGCTGAACGTGCTGTAATGAGCACTAAGTTCAAGCCTGGAAAACAAAATGGTGTCCCAGTAAAGGTAAAGATGTCCGTGCCATTTACTTTTGGGAATCCCTAAAACTAAGTATTAGGTTCGTCGTTCATGGTTCGTCATTTGGTGTTCGATCTGTACTATACACTGAGCTCCGAACGACAAACCATGAACGACGAACCAATGTACGATGCAGTTATCTGAATTCGAGTTTGAGTTGCCAGAAGCACTCATTGCGCAATCACCTCTAGAGCGGAGGGATGCCTCTAAGATGTTGGTGCTGGATCGGTCTGCTACTGTGTGGGTCGATCGTCAGTTTAGTCAATTACCTTCATATTTGGAGTCTGGTGACGTTCTAGTTGTAAACAATACACGCGTATTTCCTGCTCGATTAATTGGCCATCGCATTCCTTCTGGAGGGAAAGCTGAACTCTTTTTAGTAAAACAGGTCGGGACGAATAGCTGGGAGGCTTTGGTG
>JAHQVL010000385.1 GCA_019634345.1 Rhodothermaceae bacterium | reverse complement strand
GACAACAAATACGTGTCAGGCTGTATGCCCGCACTCCAAACTGTTGTAGCCTTGAGTGCCTCGCTGGGAACAGGTTTATCGACAACCAGTGAACTCAGCGCAAAGATTCCCAATCCCGTCGTGACTTCAAGCTCACTCTTTTTGTACGCATCCAACAAATTGCTTCGCTCCGACTGCATTTGTCGTTCTATCCCAAAGTGAAGGAGGTTTTGAATGCCATCCAGAATCGTCACTGCTACAGGTTCGTTTTTGTAATTTTCAATTCGGCTCTGTTTGACAAACCCCGTCGCCTGACCCGTACACCATGTATAACTGAAACGAACACCCAGATCCTCATTCGACTCTTCGAATCGGACCTTGTCGCCATAGATACTCTTATAGATAACTTGCTTGCAGTTATATATCCCCCGATACCGACTCGAGAAAGGCTCCCAGAGATACGTTCGTCCCTTCCGCTGGACCAACACAATCGTTTTGCTTCCGGTTAGATCGTGGGAGTCGTGTATTTTGTCAACGGTGTAGTAGGGAAACAGCGCATGCTCAGGGCTCTTTCGTCCGGCAGAAAGCCCACCCAGGCTCGACACAAACATCCAATGATCAGAGTCACTGACAATGGACATAAAAAAGGGAGCCATACTATCGTAATTCGTTATCTGATAGTAGGGTTCGCCTTCAATCTCTACGAATGATCCTTCTACAGGAAACTCATTGTTCTTAGTTGGTTCGCTTCCAATATAGATCTGCATAGTATCCATCAGGCCACAATCCCCTTTTTAAGAGTTAACATAAAAGGGAATGTTCGCATGGGCAGCGTGCCCTTCCCCATCGTACACGTACACAAATAACCTATAAGCACCAGGCTCGTCGGGAGCTGTCATCTCGATGGAATCAACAGCCGAATCGTTGATCCGTCCTTCGATTTCATCGGGGACACTTTCATCATCACCACCGTGACTTAAATCGGTACTTTCCCGTCGAATCTCCCATACATAGTGCAACGCATCACCATCCGGATCGGTCGATGAAACCGAAGCCGCATAGGATTGGCCCGCATCAAGATAAATATTGTCGTAGGCGGTCTTTCCATCCAGCACAGCCGACTCTAGCCGTGGTGACCGATTATCAGGCCAGGTTCCGTTCCAGATGTAATGCATGACATCAACCGACTCCGTTTCCTCCCCCGTCGGCATAAACATGCCGTACCAGGTTGGTGTACGCTCCTGCTTTTGCCCCCAGAGGAATACGTAGGAGCCAACGCATTGCGCTTTCTGACTGCCGATGGCTACTTCATATCGCTCCTTATAAAAATCGGCCTTTGCCGAGCTATGATTTTCGATGGGTGCTTCCCAGGAAGTCGTACCAACTTCCCAGTGCCCCGTCGCCCCCCACTCGGTGATCATGTATGGGCCTTCCCAGCCAACCTCGTCGAGATAACGGGGCAGGTTCACAATGTCAGCATACATTTGAATGCTGAGTAAATCCAGATCAGAAGCGCGCTCTTTAATATCATCTGCAAGCTCTTTATTGATGCCGGCCAACGTGGTCGTCGTTAAGTGGTTGGGATCAATTTCGTGAATCATCTCGGAGATTTCGTTGACCGCGTCCCACACCTTGGGATTCGTCGCCCCCAGATTTAATTCATTACCAATACTCCAGATCATCAACGCTGGATGGTCTTTATACAACATCACCTCTTCACGAACGCGCTCCAGTTGTTCAGCAACAGCCGCATCATCATCATAATCAAAACCAAAAACTCCCCGGCCACTTCCCTCTCTCTCACGCGCTATTTCTATTCCCATCGTTACCATCAAACCGTTTTCAAGAGCGCTATCTAATACCTCCATCCCGGTATCCTGGCCATTGTCTGTTCGCCAGGTCCTAAACGAATTCGCTCCGTGATCGGCGAGTTGTTCGACGCTCCCGAATTCCAATCCCGCTCCTTTTATGTAGAACGGTTGGCCATCCACCATAATCTGATACTGGCCATTGTTTTGAATCAGTTCAACCTTAGCAGGCCCGGCATCCGCACTACGTACGAGACCTTCATCTACAACCGTCTCTTCTTGTGGTTGGCAAGCAGCCACGAAGAGTAAAAGAAGCATTGAAATTATGGATGTGAGCTGTGTTTTCATGGGTGGGGGTTATAATTTTAACATCTAAAAAAAGAAACAACAAGGGATTTTGAAAACGTTTTCAAATAGTAGTAAGTCCCTCTTAGAAAAGCAAGAGGGAGCAACCAATTCCATGTTGCGCTTTGCTCCAAGGGCCAGAACTATAGACGATGCCTTGAACCCCACTGCAACTTTACAAGACTTTTGTGACAAAACCGAGACATCTCGCTCTTCCCTAATCACCCTTTTTTTCCATACTTTCAAGTACCTGCGTATTTCTTGTGCTTCAATACCTCTTCCGCCCCCCTTGAAATATGTATTGGTATTACTCCAGTGACATCTGGTATTTTGTATTTGGTGCTCTATGCACAATACCGCTCATCATCTACGCTATCCCTCGCCGAAATCTACCAACTGTTCCCTACTTTATAGCAGGGGCAACTCTTGTTGGTATATGGTGTATTCTAGCGGCTCTTGAAATCTCCGCAACCGATCTACGTTTGCGCGAGGGACTTGCCAATGCGCTTTATGTCCCTGTCCCCTTCTCCTGCTTGATGTGGTTGTTTTTTGCCCTCGCATTTACGAGGCAGAAATGGATATTCCATTGGAACCCTGTTGCCTTGATTTCCGCCATTCCTGCAATCAGTATGATTTTGGCGTTAACCAATGCGGACCACTGGTTTATGTTTGGCCCGGGTACACTTCACGCTGAAAACGGGACCCTGTTTTTGTTGCGCCCCCTTCATGCCTGGTTCTGGATTCACACAGGATATTCCTATCTACTCATACTGACCGGCTCTACGTACATCATCTCTTATGTACTTAAGCGTGGACCGATTTTTCATCGGCAGGGCGGTATTATGCTGCTAGGCGCCTTACTCCCTTTTATCGCCAACGTTCTATACCTCGGATTCCGTTCTGAATTTATGAGGGTAGATCTCACCCCCGTGGCGATGTCTGTCTCATTGGCGCTATTTGCCTGGGGTATATTTAAATACAAGTTATTTGATCTAGTCCCTATTGCGCGCTCCACCTTATTCGACTGCACGGATGATCTCGTAGTTATTCTGGACACACAAGAACGAATCGTTGACCTTAATCCAGCAGCCAGCGCTGCACTCGGGATCTCAGCTGAGAGCATGAAAGGTGAACGATTGGATGTCACTTCCGTGTATCCGCTTGGCATCCTGACGAAAGAAACAACCTTTCCCAAAGACCTGGTTCTCCAACAAAACAATACCGACGTCTTCTATACAGCCTACTCTAAATCGATAACCAATAAAAAGCAGGAAGACCTGGGGCGCCTCCTTACCCTACACAACATATCCTCTGTAAAGCAAAAGGAGATTGACCTGGTCAAAGCAAAAGAAGAGGCTGAACATGCTACTCAGGCCAAGAGTGATTTTCTGGCAACAATGAGCCACGAAATCCGAACTCCAATGAACGCGGTACTGGGGTTTACTTCTCTATTGTTAGATACCAGCCTGGACGGGGAGCAGAGAAGTTATACAGACACCATACATGTGAGCGGTAATGCTCTTCTAAAGCTGATCGATGACATCCTTGATTTCTCAAAAATCGAAGCAGGCAAGATCACGATTGAGCGCCATCCGATAACGGTTCATAAGGCGATCGAAGATGCGCTCGACTCCATATCAGAGAAAGCGGCGCACAAGGGCATTGAACTGTCTTATTTCATTGACCCGAATGTACCGCGAGTCATTCTTGGAGATAGCGTACGTATTCAGCAAATCCTGTTGAACCTGCTCGGCAATGCCATCAAGTTCACCTATAAAGGTGAAATCAACATCCACGTAACCTGTGATTCTATCCCAACGACAATCCTTGAAGACTACCTGCTGCGCTTCTCTATTCGGGATACAGGGATTGGTATCTCTGCCAACCAACTCGAACATATCTTTGACTCCTTTACCCAGGCAGATAGCTCAACAACAAGAAAGTATGGAGGCACTGGGCTTGGACTGGCCATCTGCAAGAAATTGTGCACCATGATGGGCGGTTCGATAAATGTTGAGAGCCAGGAAGGAGATGGTTCTACGTTTCAGTTCACTATAGCCGTTAAGGAAGTCACTGAAATCGTTAGCCCATCAAGCATTCAGCATCAATTTATCCGAAAAGAGATCTTGATTGCGAGTACCAATGAGACACGAAGAGATTGGATCGCCTTACACTGCAATCTGCTGGGCATGAAAGTCCAAACGGCCCATTCAGCGCATGGCGCGTTAGCCTGTATTTCACAAGGTGCTTTTGATGTAGTCATCCTGGACCACGATAGTTATGCCTTGGATGCATTACACCTGGCACGAGTGATTCGTAATAAACGCATTGTAGGCCCCATATTAATTATCACTCCACTCACCATTCCGGATATTCAGGACCAATATCATACCATCAGAATACACAAGCCCGTCAAGCTCGAACCGTTACTCGATAGCTTGAATAAATGCGTAAATGGGGAATTCAATATCAAAAGCCCCCTGGAGTCCCCCTTCGATTTGAATATGGCCAAAAAGCATCCGTTGAACATTTTGGTTGCTGAGGATGACGACATGAATCAAGAGTTGGCTCGCTTATTCTTCCAACGTATGGGATATACCCCTGATTTTGTATCAAATGGGCATCAGGCGATAGAGGCCGTCAGCCAGCGCGCCTACGACGCCATCTTTATGGACATCTACATGCCTGAAATGGATGGCCTTACCGCAACCCGATCCATACTGAGCCGGCCAGGCAGCAATCCCTACATCATTGCAATGACCGCCAGCGTAACCGAAAAAGACCGAAGACGATGCCAGGCCGCTGGCATGCACGGATTCATCAGCAAACCCATTCAGGTCGAAGAGTTGGCTGATACGCTGAAGCAAATACAGGGGGTTTGAGTGTAAGGTGCAAAGTTCAATGAATGTTGTTTTAAAGAAACACTTATGCCTGAACAACACATAATGTCAAACATTGAACCTTAAACTTTGAACTTTGAACTCAGCGAATGAAACTCATCTCCCTAAATGTAGGCCCGCCTCGTGATATTGAATGGGACGGATCGATTATATCAACAGGTATCTATAAAGACCCGGTGGAAGGTCCGCTCATGCTGCGAACCCTGAACCTGGAAGGCGACGGACAGGCCGACCTTACTGTACATGGCGGTGTTACCAAAGCAGCTTACCTCTACCCGTTCGAGCACTACGCATTCTGGAAAGAAGAATTGCCCGGCTTCGATCTCCCCATGGGCATGTTCGGAGAGAACTTTACGACAGAGGGATTGCTGGAAGGTGAAGTCAGCATCGGCGATCAGTTTCAGATAGGCAAGGCAAAGGTCATGGTTACCGAGCCTCGTATGCCTTGCTTTAAACTAGGCATCAAATTCGGACTACGAGATATTCTCAAACGCTTCCTCAAAAGCCGCCGCACTGGATTTTATTTCAGTGTATTGGAAGAAGGCGAAGTACAACCCGGAGATACAATCACCAGCCTGCACCGCAATCCAGATGGCTTGACGGTGACGGAGGTGACCGACCTGTATGCCACCGAACGGAATAACCTGGAGTTACTTCGAAAAGCAGTCGGCACTGAAGCGCTCCCTGAAAAATGGAAGGCCTACTTCCGCCCTATGCTAGAACGGCTGGAAGTGTAAATACCCTCTAATACCCCTGTTTCAAAAAGAGATAGTCTCTGCAATTCG
>JAHQVL010000384.1 GCA_019634345.1 Rhodothermaceae bacterium | reverse complement strand
TGTCCGCCTTCATCGGCATGGCCCGCCAGGTCTTCCGCGGCGAAAAGGCCAATCTTGAGAAGCTAAGGATCCATGTGCAGCCGAGGTCGAGGAGGGTGATTTCAGAGGATGAGGTTGATGGTTGATGGGTTAACAAGGCCGCCGGTGATGAGCCGGCGGCTGTTTTTGGTAGTTGAAGAACTTATTTATTTAAGTGTTCGTCTAAATTAATAGAGCCAGCCGTACATTGTGTTGGCAAACAGTTAACGTTCAATTTCTAAGGATTTAGCATTTCTACTCTTATCTGAGCTGGATTACTCTTCATTTTAATTGAGTTTAACAAAAATACTTCGCATTCGATTATCTATATATTAATAATCTTTAAGAATGTGATTACAAATTGCTGAGGGACTTATGAAAGAATCCGACCCGACTCCTTCAAAAGCGACGAGTCAAAAAGAAGCCCTCCCTCCATTATCGAGTATAGTAACTGATAAAAGCGGATCACCTGAAGACATCTTCTTAACAAACGAAGATATCGATCTTAAGAAAAGCAAAGCGCAGTTCTTTAGTGAGAGTTGTACCCTGCCGAATGAATTGGTGTCTTACGGGAAAATGCATCAACACATGGTTGAGTTGCTTGCTCCGCCTAGCCTTCTCGTTGATTCGGATAACAATGTTGTTCACCTATCAGAACATGTAAGTCGCTATCTGAATATACCCGGCGGTGAGCATACTACGAATGTGTTAGCTATCATTCACGGAGATCTGAAAGACGAATTACAAGCACTTCTTGATGAAATAAGAAACAGCGCAGAATTGAATGCTGGAAAATCGCGTCTTTTGAGTTTCAAACAAGGAAGAAGCAACCTGATCCTGCATACGCGTAAGCTCTTAATGCCTGAGGTAGACGAATTTATCCTTGTTATTTTTGAAGAGGAAAGCGAAAGCCTTCATAGGGATCATAGCCATGAAGTGAAGAAGCAACTAGAACTGAAAAAACAGCAGCTTCAAGATCTCAAGGAAGAATACTCAGCTACTCAGGAAGAGCTGAATGCGTACAACGAAGAGTTGCAAGTGAGTAACGAAGAGCTTCAGCTATCGATGGAGGAATTGCATAGGAGCAATATCGAGCTAAATGAAGCAAAGCGCAAAGCCGAAGATGCGGCAAAATTACAAAGTGTCTTTCTCGCGAATATGAGCCATGAACTTCGCACTCCGATGAATGGCATTATTGGCATGGCAGATCTCCTGACGTATGAAACGTCAGATCCGGTGATGCTAGACCTGGTTCATACCATACAAAGAAGTGGTGAGATTCTGCTCAATGTCTTGAACGATATTCTTGATTACTCAAAAATCGACGCCGGCAAACTTGAATTGGAGCATATTGAGTTTGATCTCTGGGAATGCATGGAAGATGTCGCTACCCTGTTCAGCTTGAATGCTCAACAAAAAAAGATCGAATCGTGTCTCATCATTCATAGCGATATCCCCAAAAACGTCATAGGGGATCCCTATCGATTGAGCCAAATCATATCTAATTTACTAGGGAATGCGATAAAATTTACAGAAGAGGGCGAGATTGTCCTTGAGGTGAGTCTGAATCGGAAGTACCAAAACGCGTTCTTGATTTCTTTTGAGGTGAGAGATACGGGAGTTGGCATTCCAGAGTACCGCCAAAGAGCAATCTTTGAGGCATTCCAACAGGTGGATGCTACAACGACTCGGCATCACGGTGGAACGGGTTTGGGGTTAACGATCTGTAAAAACCTCGCTCGTCTGATGAAAGGGAGTGTAAGCCTGGAAAGCGAAGTAAACGTGGGATCTTCATTTTGTGTAACTATACCCTTTGATGCTGTTCCCTCTTCACGTCTACTTGAAACCCAAGAGGGCGAGTATTTCCAGGGCGTACACATTCTTGTGTTAGATGAACACCGATCAGTTCAAAAACTGTTCGAGTTGAAGTTATCTGATTGGAACTGCAGGTATCAACGTGCACATACTGCAGAAGAAGCGAGGGGCCTCATTCAAAAAATGGAAGAGAAGAACGATCCGTTTGATATCCTATTTCTAAATGAGGAGAACATTCTCGCTAAGGAGATCGATCAACACACCTATTTTTTAAGCGGACTAGATCCCACGAAAATAGTATTGATGGCTCCACTCATTGAACTCCATGAGGATAAACCTCTTCAGAAGGCTGACTACGCGTTTGAACTGCGGAAGCCTCTTATGCATCAAGAATTATTGGATTGTATTAAGGCCGTCTTGGACAAGAACAATCAGCATATAGCCAATTAAAGCAATTGGGTTTAGGACGTATCAAGATTGAACGTTGAGTGTGTTTGTATGCGATGATGTGTGATCACTATCTGATCTGACCTTGCCTTCGTGTAGGTATTCGAGGAGATTTTTTAGTAGGTTTCTCTATAATGAAACCACACTTGTGAAATGTTTGAAGAAGAATCGAATCTGGAAGAAATCCACCAACAATACCTTAAGAAAATACTCGCTCTGATAAAGGTCCGCACGGGGCGTAATTTCAACAGATACAAATCTTCTACTATTTTACGCCGCATTGTCAGGCGTATGCAATTCAATCGTCTGGAGAAAATTGACGCATATTATGAGTATCTCAAAGAACAAATAGAAGAGCAAAAAACGCTTGCTAGTGACCTACTAATCACTGTAACGAACTTCTTTCGTGACCCTGAAATGTTCGACGTGTTGGAGAAGACGATTATTCCGCGATTATTCGAGGGTAAAGGCATTAACGATGCGATTCGCATCTGGTCTGCTGGGTGTGCAACAGGTCAGGAAGCATACTCACTGGCTATCTTGCTTCTTGAAGAGTCCTTTCGACGAGAAGGCAATGCACCTCGCCTGCAAATATTCGCTTCCGATTTACATGAGCACTCCTTAGAGAAAGCCCGATTAGGGTTCTTTCCCGAAGAGATTCGTTCACAACTAACTGAAAATCGGCTTTCCCGATTCTTCCATAAAGAGAATGGTGGATATCAAATACGCGATGAATTGCGCGAACTCATTATATTTACGCACCACAATGTACTCAGCGATCCTCCGTTCTCAAAGCTTGACCTTATAAGCTGCAGGAATTTGCTGATCTATTTGGAGAGAACTGCACAAAATGAACTCGTTGAACTTTTCCATTACTCCCTTAATCCAGAGGGTTGCCTGGTGCTCGGTGCTTCAGAAACGGTGGATGGCCCCGATCTCTTTCGAGTAGAAGACAAAAAAAACAGCATCTTTATACGGCGCAATGTGCCTGCTCCAGAACTGCGCTTGCCCGTCTTTCCCTTAGCCCAGGCGCATACTGTCAAGCATACGCTCAATTATCCCAAAGAGAAAAAGAATGCCTATGGGGCTTTGCATCATCGCATTGTAGAAGCGTACGTTTCTCCTAGCCTGATAATCAACTCAGAGAACAAAATAATCCACCTTTCAGACAGAGCCGGCCGTTACCTGGTTTTGCCGGGTGGAGAACCCAGTTCGAGTATTTTCAAACTAGTCCGCCAAGAATTACAACTCGAACTAAGAACGCTAATACCTTCTGCAAGAGAAGAAAAAAGGCCTCTTATCTCAAAACCCATCAAGGTACTTTTTGATGGAGAAAATCGAAATGTGATGCTCCATGTTTGTCCTGCTCTAGGCTCCGATGCAGAAGGCGTCTGTTTGATTGTTTTTGAGGAAGAGAAAGGCACTTCGACCTCGAATGTAGAGGCTAAGACCTCCGGTGAGTCAGATTTTACCAAAGGACTTATACAAGATCTCACTTCTGAACTGGAACTAACCAAGCAGAGTCTACAGGTCATCGTAGAGGAGTATGAGACAACACAAGAGGAAATGAGAGCAACGAACGAAGAACTCCAATCAGCGAATGAGGAGCTTCGTTCAACAATGGAGGAACTGGAAACCTCTAAGGAGGAACTTCAGAGTATGAATGAGGAGCTGCAAACTGTAAATCAGGAAAATGCCCACAAAGTGGAAGAGCTCACTCATCTATCGAGTGATTTACAAAACTTACTTGCAGCTACAGAAATAGCCACTATATTTCTTGATCTGGAGTTACGGATTCTTCGTTTTACACCTAAAGTAGCTTCATTTTTTAGATTGCGGGGGTCGGACCGTGGGCGCCCCCTCGAAGACATCACGCACAGCCTCTTGTACAGCGGCATGTTAACGGATGCAACCGAGGTTCTTAATACGCTCATACCCATTGAGCGTGAAGTGAAGGATGAGGACAATAGCTGGTATATTGTTAGAATATTCCCTTATCGAAGCACGAAGAATCAGATAAACGGGATTGTTCTGACATTCGTGAATATTAGTTCTCAAAAGGATATGGAGAAAAAATACCGCGAAGCCATGGAGTATTCAGATGACATTATAAATACACTCCTAGACCCTTATCTTGTACTCAATCCTCAATTAGAGATCCAATCTGCCAATCAAGCCTACTATACTTTTTTTCAGACGGAAATTGATGTAATGGAAGGCAAAAAGCTGTATGAATTGGGAACTGGACAATGGAATACTCCAGCACTTAGATCGGCTTTAGAGGAGCTGCTGCCAGAACAAAAAGTGTTCAACGATTTTCAGTTCACCTATAGGTTCGGCGATTCAGATGAGCGGGAATTACTTCTAAGTGCAAGAAAACTCGAAAAAGCCGATCTCATACTGCTCAGCATTCGGCATATGCCAAGGGAGAGCGATTAAAACGATGTAGAATTGACCTATTGCGATACGTTGCATCGTGGTTTATCAGTGAAAGGCTTGTTATAGAACCCACGCCTTCGGATGCGAATATCGAGGTCGATGGTGGCGCAAGCGACGGGAGTGGCGGGGGTGGTGGCAAGAAACGGCATTCACGGCAAGGAGGGTGTTGAACGAATTGCCTGGTTGAGGTTCGTAGGCGATGGTCGGATTGCACGACCAGCAAAGGTGGCAGTACCGGGTGGTTCTGGTAGGAGTGGCCAAACGAGAGCGGCAAGAAGCGGTGATGCAATTCGGTGATCGCATTGGCATGGCCCACGAGGCCTGCTGATTATCTGCCGGTGGCTTGTGGGGTTTGACCAAGCGTTTCCAAAACGCTAGGTTGGGTGTAAGTGGTCATTGTGTAAGCTTCATCTTTCTCTTGCTGACGTACTCATTTGCGTAGCGTCTATGGCGTGCAACCGATCTTCTGCGCAATCGATTGGATCGTAGGCCACTGCGAAGGGGGGGCGTTATACTCAAACACCATACGAACAGTACGCTCGTGAAGCTCGGGGGAATATCTAGTGCTTTTGCTTATGACTCCAAGTTCTCAATTTTTTGGAGTCGCGGCAAACCCGGAGTGGTTCAAACACTGTTGAGTGCGGTTTGTCACACGAAAGTGTAATACATGGTAAAGTAACGTACTTATTCTGGGGGGAAAGCGTATACTTTTATTAAGAAAATGAAGCAGCGTCTGGCCGACGTATTTATGAAACCATCTATGAGTAACAGACCAAAACCAGATTCGGAAAGACATCGTGAGCTTTCAAGGGTGTTAATGGTATCTGCGCACGTATTGTCTCTATCGGTTAGCGTGCTCGTAATCCTGGGAGGCTGTTCGGTGCCCGCACGTACAGTGTCGGAACCTGTATCTTTACCAGATGCTTTTTCGATGGAGGGGACTGCGTCGGTGCAGGATCGGTGGTGGGAAACTTTTGGAGATGACGGGTTAATTGCGGTGATCGATACAGCACTGATGAATAACTTTGACGTAAAGGCTGCATGGGAGCGGTTGCAGGCTGCTCGTGCTGTTATGGATCGTGAGGCCTCATTGCTTTGGCCGTCTATCGAAGCAGCCGGTACGGCGGAGTCGGTGCAGACGGATGATGAAAATGTTCGCGCCGGTGAATCGGCTCGGTTGAATTTGGCTGCATCGTACGAGATCGATTTGTGGGGGCGAATCCGTTCAGGCGTAGAGGCAGAGCGGCTCCGGGCAGAGGCTACTGTTGCAGACTATCAGACGGCTGTACTTTCGCTTTCTGCAGAAATTACAAGGGTATGGGTGCAAATCGCCGAAGCACAGGAACAGATTTCGGTCGTCAACCAACAGGTCGAAACCAATACAGCGGTTCTTCAGCTCATCGAAAATAGGTTTGCTCTCGGGCTTGTACGGGCAGTCGATATTCTGCGTCAGCGGCAACTGGTGGAGCGCACCCGCGAGCAACGGGTTATAGCGGAGTCCCGCCTGGGTGTGCTTGAACATCAGCTGGCTGTTCTTCTTGGGCGGCCACCCCAAACGGAACTCGCTCTACGGCCTTCCGGATTGCCGGATCTACCCCCGTTGCCAGACCCCGGCGTCCCCGTCGATCTCATTCAGCGCCGTCCCGATGTGCAGCAGGCCTTTTTGCAGCTCCGTGCAGCCGATCAGGACGTGGCCTCTGCGATCAGCAACCAGTTTCCCCGGTTCAGTCTGTCGGTGTCAACGGCCTCCGCCTCTGGAGGCGGGCAACAACTGTTTCGGGACTGGGCTACGACCCTCGCCGGTAACGTGTTGGCGCCCATTTTTCTAGGGGGAGAACGCAAGGCCGAAGTTGATCGAACCGAAGCCGTACGTCAGGAACGGCTGTATCTCTACGGTCAAACGGTATTGCTGGCGTTGCAGGACGTCGAGGATGCCCTCGTACTGGAGGATCGCCAGCTTGCGCGTATCGGGCTCCTGGAAGTCCAACTTCAACTTGCCGATCAAACGTTCGAACAGCTACGCATCCAGTATTTGAACGGCACCAATAATTACCTCGACGTTTTAACCGCCCTCGACGACGTCCAGGTGCTGCGCAGGGATTTGCTTGCTGCCAGGCTGACCCTCGTTGATCACCGGATTGCGCTGTACAGGGCGCTGGCTGGCTCCGTTCAGGATCTCACCAAAATTGAATCATAACAGGCTGCGTTTTATAACAATGAGTATACGAACAACCTTATTGATCTGTCTGCTGGTCGTCCTTGTCGGAGCCGGGGCCACGGCCCTCATCTTTAGGACCGAACCTGCTGCCGAGCGATCCGGGGCCGTGCGGGAAAATGCGATGCTGGTAGATGTCTTGGGTGTAAAACGGGATACGTATT
>JAHQVL010000383.1 GCA_019634345.1 Rhodothermaceae bacterium | reverse complement strand
GTTGAAGGGCAAGATGGATTTGAGCGAGTTGAACGATGAAAAGGGGATATGCTTCGATGTATCAAGATTCATCATTTCTATGCACGTTGTTGTCTTTCATGCATGCCGGGCTATTGAGTGCACCTCTGTGTCTTGTAATGGTGTTAACCTCGTGTCAGCAGCCCTCAAGGCCGAGTGCAGAGGTGCTTGTACAGTCCCATTGTGGATCGTGCCATTTGATGCCTGACCCTTCGCTTCTAGATCGTACAACCTGGATGCAGAGTACACTGCCTGAGATGGGATATCGGCTAGGGATCTACACAGATACCTCCAGGGCAAGTATCGTTAAACCACTCATCGATTTTGGGGTGGACCCTGAACCCTTTTATCCATCTAATGCCGTTCTTACTGTTGAGGAATGGATGAGTATTACTGAGTACTACAGAGATCGCGCACCTGAAACGCTTTCAGCAAACGATCCATCCATGACAGTTGGATTGAATGGGTTTGAGGTTCGTGAATCCCAGCTTCGGTTTAGTCCACCTTATACGACGGATATACAGATATATGATGCTTACCGTGCGTATTCAATCGGAAACTATGCCTCAGAGAGCAAACTGGTCCTCTTGACAGCGTCTGATCAACTTATGTTTGAGTTTGATTTGGAAGGGGCGCCCACAGACACAGAAATTGATGGGTCCACCTTCATTGTAAGTGTAGCCGGTCCAGGCCCTGAACCAACCGCAGGACGGCTTGGTGCCGTATATGGTATTCTAGGACCGGATCAGGATCCCATTGTATTAGTGGATGATTTGTATCGACCGGTTGACATAGAAGTGGGTGATTTGAATAACGATGGATTGGCTGACCTTGTTATTTGCGAATACGGACATTATGAAGGATATCTGTCGTGGTATCAAGATCAAGGAGACGGGGCCTATGAGCGAAATGTACTAATGACTGCACCAGGAGCAATTGCTGCAAAAATTGCTGATTTGAATGGGGATGAACTGTTGGATGTCATTGTGTTGATGGCTCAAGGAGATGAAGGCGTTGACGTATATCTGAATGAGGGGAACGGTGTGTTTCAGCGCGAACGCGTATTACGGTTTGCACCTGTATATGGCTCGACGGATCTAGAACTCTATGATTTTAACGGGGATGGCCTGCTGGATATTTTATATACAAACGGCGACAATGCCGATAGCTCGCCCATCATAAAACCTTACCACGGAGTGAGAATATTTCTGGCCGAATCCTCCACGTCTTTTAAAGAAGAATTCTTTTATCCCATGCCCGGAGCAATGTCAGCTCAGGCTGGAGACATTGATGAAGATGGTGACCTTGATGTAGTCGCCATTTCTTATTTTCCTGACTACGTGCAAAGAGCGCAAAGTGTCGTGCTTCTTGAAAATGAAAGTACACAGACTATGGCCTTTAGCCCGTTTACCTTCGAGGACTCTTTTCGAGGTAGGTGGCTGGCTATGGATATAGGGGATATCGATGGGGATAGGGATCTAGATATCGTACTTGGTTCAAACATTGGTTTTGGGCCAAAAGGAGATAAAACAAACTTGTATGATCGCTGGGCTGAGGAATCAATTTCAGCAGTGATATTGGAGAATAATCTTCGTAGTAATTAGATTGACCGAGTACATTAACCAATAAAACAATGGTTCAAAAAAACCAGCTTTTAGTTGTTGGGACAGTCATTTGCTTCGTGCTTTTAGGATGCGCTAAGAAGATGGATCCAAAGGTAGTCTTCTTCATTGAGCAAACCTATGAAGCGATGGATCGTGGAGCTTTTAATGCGGCCCTGGCTTTCACAGACAGTGCTAGAGCTTATGGGGATACCTATGCAGAAACGTATTTTTTGCGCGGGCGCATTTATACTGAACTGGCCCGATTCGAATTGGCGGACTCTGCTTATCGTAAGGCCATCGAGATGGATAATTCTATGCAGGGTGCATGGTTAAATAGAGGCAACCTTGCTATACGCGATGGCGATGTACGTGGGGCGTTAGCGTATTATTTGAAAGAAGAAGAAAAGCATCCTACTTCCAATGTATACTTACAAATTGGTCGTGCTTATGCGCAGTTAGGGGTTGCTGATAGCGCTCAATTTGCCTATGAAAACGCGATTGAACTGGATACAACTAGAGCTACCCTGTACATGAGACTGGGTGAGTTGTATCGAGAACAGGGAGAGATCGAAAAAGCCATCGAGTATACGCAAAGAGGCGTGGATCTCGAGCCTGAGAACATTAATTATTTTTATGCGATTGGCTCCTTGTTGAATGTTGCCGGGCAGGCAGAAAAGGCGGTTTCCTACCTGGAGCCTTTCGTGCAAGAAAATCCGTGGCACTATTGGAGTCATTATAACCTTGGTCAAGCTTACCAGCGCCTTGGAGACGATGAGGCATCCAGTCGGTACCTGAGCAGAGCAGATTCTCTGCAGGGCGTTCAGTCAGAAATTGATCATTGGCAAGGAATGGCTGAGTCAAATCCCCAACATCTAATGTTATGGATCCGCTTTATTCATGCCTTGAGAAAAGCAGGAAACGATAGGGATGCTCAGCGCGCCGAGCGGATCATGTATTCTATTTCTCCCGAATACCTGTTAGGAGGCTTTACAGACGAACTGGTCAATCAGCAACATAACGTGGCTCTGCTCAGGCTTTCAAGTGGAGAAGTTGAAGAGGCGATTGAGATCTACAGGTCCTTATTGAGGCAATATCCTGATAATCCAGCATTGTGGTTAAACCTGGGGGTTTCGTATGCGGCACATGGCCGAATCGTGCAGGCGAGGCAATCCTGGGAAGTCGCTACCAAATATAATCGGAATTTTGCCAGGGCCCACCGATACATGCAGGACCTGGATATGGCCTTTTATAATCCCGAGGCGCCTGGGAATAGTTGAACATATCTACTGACCCTGTTTTCCACCAAGCTGATCGTCGTCGTCTTCTTCTTCATCGTCTCCATCATCGGTTGGTCTAAAGCCAGCATCCACCAGGACGTCGTTTTCGGGTCTGAATCGGAGGTCTAGCTTGTAACCGGCTCCGACAAACCCAAAGCCGTTTTCGACATTGGATAACGTACCTGGTTGCACGAGTACATCAGGATCAAAGACGTTATCGGGAGGATTCCATGCATTGTCCACAACCATCAAGTCAAGCGTCATACTGGTCACTCCTACACCAAAAGAGGGAAACCAAAGCCCTGTCTGAGAAAGCTGTTCACGCAGGAAGAAGATGTCTTCTGATAACTGAATGGGAACAACCCACCCTTCAGGAGACATCTGCTGCATGCCGGTATAGGGTAATGTGAAATTGAGGCGTGTCGATCCGCCTGTGGTTGGGACATAAATGGTCTCGTAGGTAACATTGATTTGAATAAGTCGATCCGTGGCTTCCTTTACAAGAATGGGTTGTTTAACGTCACGAAACGATCTATCTGCAGGCAATTCAACGAGTTCAGAGAGTTCAGGTACTTTTACCTCAGCCCAACTTTTTGCCCCATCGGACCTTGTTACTTCCACGCGATACGAGTGGCCGTAATCTACATTAAAAGGTGCCCAAAAGACATGGCTGTACCTCCCGCGATCATCCTGGGTTGTAGAATCCCGCCAGGTATGCGTTTCGCCTGTGCTTAAATTGGTGGAAATAAAGGTAGCATCAAGAGGATCAGGGCTGGCCAGTTCAAGTCTATCTTTGATAGGAAAAACCCGTACCCATTGAGTGTCTGGCCCTGGTGTAAATACGCCGTATAGTGTGTATGGGTTGTCTGTACCTAGAATGGCAGTTACGTTCTCTTCACAGCCACTGAAGGTGGTCACTGAAAAAATGGCTATCAGACAAAATAAAAGGAGTGCCTTCCAGGTAGCCTGCACGTTAAGGGAAGGCGCATCGTGTTTTTGAGGGATCTGTGTTTTTTGTGTTTGCATTTTAACAGACGCTCAAACCTAATTAAAAGAAAATTGGACGCCTAACGTTGGCACGAAAGGAAGCTGATTGACTTGTTGCAACGTAAAAACATCCAGGTAAAAGAGGTTCTTCCGGTTGTATAGATTGATCATGCTTCCTTGTAGCGTTAATTCTGAATTCCCAAACTCCCATGCTCTAGACATCGAGAAATCAAGCCGATGATACGCCGGCAATATACCGTTATAAGGGCGCTCGTAAATGACACGTTCTGCTCCAGGAATGTCTACCACGTTTACGAGGTCATCGATTAAGATAAATGCGTCGAAACCGATGGCTCGGTTGAAGGGAAGCCCTGAACCAAACTCCCATTTCATACTCATGTCAAAGCCTAATAATTCCCAGGAAGAGATAGCATTGATCTGGTGCCTACGATCATGAGGGGGGCGATACTCCAGGGTTTCTTCTCCATACCACAACTGGATGCTTGCCTGCTCTGCACTGTACGTTGTATTCGAGTAGCCATAGTTAACCGAGGCATAAACCTTGTTTCCTCGCCATTCTGCCCGGACATCAAATCCTGCTGATTTCCCCGTTGCCGGCTGGAGGTTTGTAGTGAACCTCGGGAAAGCCGTCCATTCAGGAACGAATAAGTTGTCGATGTCTTTTAGAAAACCCTCGACGGCCAGTTCAATATTGTCATTGGTTACCAGGCGGTAGCCGAGAATAAAGTGCAATGCACCTGGGAGCCGGCCGGAACGGATATCGCGGCGCAGGTTTCTGCGTGTTGGTTGTGGGATGCTTGTCCACGCTGTGAAAATACTAGCCGCATCTCGCCGGTCCGTAATACCGGTAATCTCTTGATTGTAGAGGCCGAATGCAGTGCTTACCTGGTGAATTCCTTTGTCCCAGACAATGCGTAGACGAGGTTCTGCTCGTGGGTCGATGCTTACCTGGTAAAATTGGATTCGCACCCCAGGACTTATTCGGAGGCCTTCACCTATTTTAAAATCAAGCTGGACGTACTGGGCGGCTTCATCGAGACTGACGCGGCGTAGATCTATATTTTGAAATAAGCCCTCAAGTTGACTGTCCAGGGAGGTTAGTCGCACAGAAACCCCTGCATGCCCATCGACGCGATCACCGATGAAAGACACATCCAGTCCAACATGGGTATTCTCAATGGTCGACTTTCTTGGCGGAACGTCACTGGGGCGGATTTGACCCGAAAATTCGCCCTCATTCGGTATGCTAGGGAGTGGCGCTACCAGGCCCTGCCTGGATTCGAACCGCGTGTAAGAGACATCCAGTTCAGCGGAAGCAGAAATAAAGCGAGGCAGCATAACCCATCGCATGCCAAACCCTGTATTATTCCACCTGATGTCTTCAGCAGGTGTGCCTCCTTCTACCTCTTGAAGCAAGGTGCCCCGATCATGGGTGCGCAAGTAACTGAAAGAGAATCGATTCCTCGCATTCATTTCAGCATGAATTTTTGCAAAGACATCTCCAAAAGCAAAAGGGAGAGGCGTGTCTATATACTGAGCTGCCCCCTGTTCGATGAAGGATTCCCTCACGGAAGCTATAAATGAAACGCGGGATGGAATGATGGGGCCTTCGAGGCGAATCGAACTGACAAAGGGAGATAAGCTGGCTGCTCCTGCAAATTTTCTGTTATTCCCATTTCGTGTTAGTACGTCAATTACAGATGAGATTCGTCCTCCAAATCGGCTGCCAAATCCCCCTGCATAAATATCACTTCTGTTCAGTATATCACCTGGAAAAGCGGAGTAAAAACCCAATACGTGAAAAGGTTGGTAGATGATCATGCGATCTAGCAATACCAGGTTTTGAGAGGGTTCGCCTCCGCGGATAAACAATTGACCCCCGCGGTCACCAACGGAGACCACACCCGGCAAAGAAGTTAGGTAGTTTACGAGGTCAGGAGTGACGTCTGGAGAGGGCAGTAATTCAAGGTCTTCAGGACGGATGGTTTGCTGGCCTGCAGTCACACGGGCTGCCCCACTTACTCGTTCAGTCTGAACAATGACCTCGTCCATGGCCTCAGCGTTTTGAGTCAGGGTAATACTGCGATTTATCACTACATCCGCACGAAATCTTATAGAATCTCTGTATACCTCATAGCCTATAAATGAAACAACAAACTCGTAAGTGCCTGGGGGAATTCGATTTAATACATAGGCGCCATCCTGATTTGAGACCGTGCCTTGTATTAATTGATTATCCTCATACACAGCCACATTTACGAGTTCAAGAGGCTGTCCATCTGAGGCATCAGAGACGAATCCGCTGATCGTGGCCGTTTGTGCAAAAGTTGCTTTAGGGTGGAGAACGAATAATCCTGCGATGGAAAGGCATAGGAAAAACCTACATATTGATCTAAACGAGCATCTATGGGTAGGGGGCATCGCACGGTTATTAGGGGGGGTGGATGTGATTGTACCCACCAAAGTACTAAAATATTTCAACTCATGCTTCGTTAAGAAAAAGCCTTTTTGCTCATCCGAAGGGGGAGATGATGTAACGAAAAACTATATAGGGCCCCTCTCTTTTCATCTCAACGTATACTTAATCTGGCGCTCCGCCACTGATCCACTATGAAGCTTCTCCCAGCTTTAATCGTCCTCTTGTGCTTCTTGCATGCACACCCTGTAATTGCCCAAACTACCTTGCGGCTTAATGAATTTATGGCCTCGAATGGAGGCTCCTCCTTTGATCCAGATTTTGGAGGGTCTGGAGATTGGATTGAACTGTATAACTATGGCAGCGAATCGATCAGTTTAACGGGACTATTTCTGTCCAATGACTTTGCTGATGCAACCCGATGGACTTTCCCTGTTGGTACACAAATTGGTCCAGGAGAGTATGTCTTAATTTGGGCAGACGAGGCCAATATACTGCTTCACACTAATTTTCAACTCGACATAAGTGGAGGGCAAATTGGGATCTTTGATGCGAGCGGAAATGCTATAGATTCGATTATTTACGGTCCACAAAAAACGGATGTCTCTTTTGGATTGTTGAATAATGTGGCTAATGTTTGGCGTTATCTTGATCAGGCTACTCCAGGCGCAGCAAATGATGCATCTGGATTTATTGGTTTTACTCAACCCGTTACTTTCTCATCACAAGGCGGATTTTATTCTACCACCCAATCCGTCACGTTGTCGACTGCCGGGCAGGGAACGATTCATTATACGACCGACGGTTCTTCGCCAACAGAATCTTCTCCTGTTTATACAGGCCCTCTTTCGGTAGGTACCTCTGTAGTTCTCAGAGCCGCTGCGTTTCAGGCTGAGTTTTTATCGAGTGTGGTTAACACGCAAACCTATCTGATTAACCAGCAGACCGAGTTGCCGGTTTTTGCGATATCAATGAATCCGGATGATTTGTTTAGTGATAGTACGGGCATTTATGTGGAGGGGACCAATGGGGCGCCTGGAAATTGTTCTGAAGCGCCGAGAAACTGGAACCAGGATTGGGAAAAGGTAGCCAATGTTGAGTTTTTTGAGGTAGATGGCTCCTCTGTATTGAATCAGCAGGCAGGCTTAAAAATATCAGGTGGCTGTTCTAGAAACTACGATCAAAAATCCCTGGCGTTGTTTGCACGGCAAGAATACGGGAGTGATACGTTTGATTATGCCTTTTTTCCAGGCAGAGAGATACAGTCCTTTAAAACACTTGAGCTAAGAAATTCTGGGCAGGACTGGTTTCGAACGATGTTTAGAGATGGCTTTATTCATACGCTTCTCGATCAGCATGAAGGAATGAATGTGTTAGCATACAGGCCTGCTATCGTATATCTCAACGGGCAATATTGGGGTATTCATAATATTCGTGAGTTGCTTGATGCGTCGTATCTGGTTCAGAATTATGAGGCCGCCATTGATCAAATCGATTTACTAGAAGGACAGGCTTCTCCTATAGAAGGCAGTGCCGATGCCTACAACGAGATGCTGGAGTTTGTCCGAAATAGTGATATGACCAATGATCAAAGTTTGGTTGCATTAAATGCCCTGATGGATATTGACCAGTTTATGGATTATCAAGCAGCAGAAATATTCATTGCTAATGCAGATTGGCCGAGCTCAAACATCAAGTTCTGGCGATCACAGGCAGGAGATAACAGGTGGCGATGGATCATATTCGACACGGATCTCGGGTTTGGTGGTAATGAAAACGGACAGCCTTCGACGAATACGTTGTTCCAGGCCACAGATCCTGCTGGCCCTGACTGGCCCAACCCGCCGGCGTTGACAGAACTTCTTCGTTCGCTTTTGGAGAATGAAGGGTTTAAGCAACGATTTGCGCAGCGAGTTGCAAGCCACATCAATGTCACCTTTGATTCTACCCATGTAAACCAGGTGATAGATAGCCTGGCTGCTAACATTGCTTCTGAAGTACCTCGTCATGAAGAACGGTGGGAAGAGTCTATCGGGTTCTTTACGCCTTGGGAAGCCCACATTGGCTCATTAACAGGATTTTCCAATGAACGTCCGGCATTCCTTCGTGCCCATGTTGCCGATCAGTTTGGATACACCGACTCTGCAATCTTGGAGGTTACAGTAAACGAACCAGGACGGGGGCGTGTGTTCGTAAGTGATGTTGAACTTCGGGCGATTCCTTTTGTAGGGGAATATTTTAGTAATATCCCACTTGAGATTAGAGCAGAGCCTCTTGACGGATATATGTTTACCGGTTGGGTCGGTGGTGTTGAGTCTGCCGAAGACTCCATTTCCATAGGTATTAACTCACCAACTTCGATTCAGGCGGTTTTTGAGGAGACTATGGACACGACGCCTACTGAGGATTTCGAATCACCTTATCAGTTTGGGCTGGGCTCCAATTATCCTAATCCATTTTCGGTTCAAACAACACTCCCTTTTGAAATTGAGGTGCCTTCTCAGGTTCGCATTCGTTTATTCGATATGCTCGGGAGAGAGGTACTTCGCGTCAGGGATGACTATTTGTCTTCGGGAGCCTACCAGCAAACTATACATGCCGGCCAACTTTCATCGGGTCTATATGTAGTGGAATTATCAGCGGGTATTCACGTCGAGAGGCGTACTGTGATGATAGTGCGTTAAGCTTGCAGGCACATTGTATTTAAGAACCGCTGCATACTATATTAATCTGCCACCATACAAACAGGTTAATAGCACCCCATTTTCATGAATCGCAGACACTTTTTGAAGTCCCAATTGGCAGCGGGAGCAGGGTTGCCCTTGCTTTCTGCTTTGCCTCACTTACTAGGCCATGAGCAGACCCCTGTTGCCCCAAAGCGCAACATCAAACTCGGATTTGACAACTTCTCCATCAGGGCGTTGAAATGGAAAGCGCCGCAGCTATTGAGGTATGCGAGCGAAATGGAGGTAGACGCCATTTTGTTCTCAGACCTGGATGTCTATGAAAACCATTCATCCGCTTACTTAAGAGATATTCGTAAGATGGGTGGGGACCTGGGTATTGAGATTCAGGCCGGAACTGGAGGAATAAGTCCAGTTTCTACTACCTACGACAATAAGCATGGTAATGGAGAAGAGCATTTAGCATTGGCTATTCGTGTTGCAAAAGAGGTTGGATCCAACGTAGTGCGATGTTATATGGGGCGGTCTCAGGATCGGGAAACGGAGGGTGGATTGCCGGCTCTTATGTCGGATACCTTGCGCATTCTAAAAGCAGTCCGCAGCCAGGCCATAGATGCTGGCGTGAAGATAGCCGTTGAAAATCATGCAGGAGATGTACAGGCCTGGCAATTAGTAGCGCTGATTGAAGAAGCTGGACCAGACTTTGTGGGTGCAACCCTGGATTCAGGGAATGCGACCTGGACCTTTGAGGACCCCTTGATCAACCTGGAGGTCCTTGGTAAATATGCCCTATCTACAGGCATTCGAGACTCAATGATCTGGAATACCAGTGAAGGTCCTCGTGTTCAGTGGACCGCGGTGGGAGAGGGGCTTACAGATTGGCAAACCTACATGGATGTATACGAGACGTTGTGTCCTGATACTCCGGTACAACTTGAGATTATCTCTGGCTTTTCGCGATTATACCCTACCAGCCAAAGCGGCTTTTGGGAAACCTATACAGACATTCGAGCGAGGGAGTATAAGACGTGGGCAGATATGGCTGAACGAGGATATGCATTACCTCCTTTTCAGCCTTCAGAAGGCGAGGATCGTGAAGCTGCAACACAGGCGTACCAAAAAGCTGAGCTAGAACGAAGTATACGGTATTGCAAAGACGTCTTAGGATTGGGACTGAAGTAGAATTTACCCTAAATATGTTTTCATCTAAAGCGGCTCTTATTGTTATTGATGTACAGAAGGGATTGGATGATCCGCACTATGGCATTCGGAATAATCCAGATGCTGAGCAAAACATGCACCGGCTGCTGGATGCATGGCGAAAATCTGGGAGGCCGGTTATTCATATACAACACCTTTCTACAAACCCTCGCTCTAAGCTCCAGCCTGAGCTTTCCGGGTGTGAGATTAAGGACGAAGTGAAACCGATTCATGGAGAGCGACTCTTTCAAAAAGAGGCTCACAGCGCATTTGTTGGTACTGGGCTCGAAGCCTATTTACGTAAGAACGGATATTCAGTGTTGGTTTTAATAGGGCTCACCATAGAGCATTGCGTGTCTAGTACTGCCCGCATGGCTGATGATCTTGGGTTTGAAACCTATGTGATATCCGATGCCACAGCAGCTTTCGATGCACAGGGGCCAGATGGAACGATCGTTAGTGCAGAAGTAATGCACACGGTGTCTCTTGCTAGCCTGCATCATGAATTTGTTCAAGTATTGACAACAAAGGAATTGTTGGCTGATATTGAGAATCCGGCTGTTACTTGATTTCTTGTGGCCAACTTTTTGCTTTTTATGGAGTTAATACGTTCATAATGGTATAGAAATCCACTCAGGTTTACACACTAGAGCCACAATGGCTGATTTTGATTCAAAAAACGAACGAAATGGAATACTGGGCAGTGTTGTGATACACTCACTGTTGTTTGTAGCCTTCTATTTCGTTGAGGCGAAGCCAGAACCGGTAGATCAACTGGGGTATATTCAAGTTGAATTTGGCGAATTTGCAGAAGGGCGCGCAGTAAAAAGTGTCCCAGAGTCCGTTCCAGAGCCAACTCCTCCCCCTGAAGAACCTGAAATAGAGGAGACTCCTGAAGAAGTTGATCCCTTGGATTCTAAGCCAGTAGACCTGCCAGATGCTGAGCCTCTTCCGGAAGAACCCGAGATTGAGTCGCCAGATACTGAAACCGAAGCAATAGTACCCGAAGAGCCTGAAGACGAACCTGCCGAGGAGGATCAGGAAGAGCGACCTGCTGAGGTAAAACCCCTTGGCAGTGGTGTTACGGATAGTAATTCTGGATCGGAAAGTGGAGATGATGGGGATGGGAGTGATGCAGAGAAGGCTAGCCCTGTTTTTATTGAAGGGCTTGAACGAGATTTAATGGCTCGATTCCTACCTCCTAATTCATCCGGCGTAAACGCAGATATTAAAGTGAGGATCTTTGTTGGTCCTGATGGAACGGTAAAACGAACCATTCTTGTTCAAAAAGGAGATCCTCAACTGGATATGCAGACACTCATTGCTGTTCGTAAGTGGAAATTTAACGAGTTGCCACCGAATGCTCCTCAAGAATTGCAGGAAGGTGTTGTGACGTTCAAGTTCAGGGTTGATTAAGCTGCTTTAGGCCCTTGAACCTTGCCTGCAATGCGCGTATCTTGCAGTGCTACGATGACCCACCTTGTTTGCCTGTGTGTGCCTTTTTTGAAACAACAAAGCCGGCAATATCGTATTCATCGCACAAATTACTCAGTCATTCAGCCCACTCATTATCTCAGCACTATATGCACATTTGATACTACCACCTTTGACTATATGACTTCCCGTATGATGGGTGGATTACAATGTGTAGTTTTCATTATTCAACGATTCTCGCGTGACACGCAAGGTTGAACTCCTCGCTTTATTAATTGCAGATTCGCTTGCCGTTTGCTTAGCATCTTATCTGTACTTCATGGCTCGGTTCGAGTGGACTTGGTTTGAAGATCCCACTGTTTACCCTGAACTTACTCCTGTAATCTTGGGGCTTGGTGCGTACTGGCTAATGGTTTTCTTTTTCGCTGGAATGTATCGCGAACGGTATGCAGCAAGCCGATTTGATGAACTGATCTCCATTCTAAAGGTGGTTGCAGCTGGGATCCTCGTGCTCATTTTTGCCATCTATATAGATACCCTTCATAGTGGCACAACGCGGTCTGAGATATTTTTCTATGGCGCTGCCGTCTATTTATCGGTTGCTCTGTTTCGCGTTTTGGTGCGCACCTTGCAAAAAACGTTGATTTTAAGGGGAATTGGTACGCACAAAGCTCTTATTGTTGGATGGGGCGATCGTGTAGATAAACTGCATCAAGATATTGGGCGATACCCTGCTGCGGGTCTGGATGTTGTAGGAATGATTCGCTTGCGCCAGCCTACAACAGCACAACAACCCGCGATTGTTGGAGGTGGTTATGACGGAAATGCAATCGGTGGTGACGGGGCGAATCTAGCGTTGGATGTGTCAATTTCTAACGGGATCGCGGATATAGATGAAATTCCTGAATTAATCGACCAGCTTCAGGTGCAGGATGTCTTGATTACATTAGGGCCCAATCAGAACGACGAATTGATGGAAATCTTGCGTGTGTGTGATGGGAAGTCTGTTTCTCTGAAGCTCGTGCCTGATTTTTATTCGGTTATTGGTGGAATGGCAAAGACCGAGCATCTTTATGGGCTTCCTCTCATCGAGGTACTCCCTGCGCCAATGCCGGCATGGGAAGAGAGCACAAAGCGCCTTATTGATTTTACGGCATCTTTGATCATTCTGATCATGGGTATGCCAGCCTGGATACTCATTGCAATCGGAATTTGGAGTACTTCGAAGGGGCCTGCGATTTACAAGCAAAAGCGCGTCGGGTACAAAGGAAAAGTGTTCACTATGCTCAAATTTAGGACGATGGTTGCAAACGCGGAGGCCAAAACAGGCCCAGTATGGGCCTCCGAAAATGACCCTCGTTATACATCCATTGGACGTTGGTTGCGCAAGACCCGGCTAGATGAAATTCCTCAACTCTGGAATGTGTTGAAAGGAGAAATGAGCCTGGTAGGCCCGCGTCCAGAACGGCCATACTTTGTTGAGAAATTGGCAAAAGAGATTCCGCTCTATTCGCGTCGTTACCGGGTAAAACCAGGTATTACCGGTTGGGCGCAAGTAACATGGCATTACGACACGAGTCTTGATGATGTACGTCAGAAGGTAAAATACGATCTGTTCTACATTGCCAATCTTAGCCTCCGTATGGACTTAAAAATTCTATTCCTTACGGTTCGTACCGCATTTCTTGGGAAGGGGCAATAGGTAACTACATTCAAGGTTCAATGTTCAAGGTTCAACGTTTGTAGATTTGGGCTTGAGTATCTATTTCTGAAACAGATCCCCGTTTGTGTGGTAGGGTGCCTCCCATGCAATTAGTGAATAACCTTGAACTTTTAACTCCGATGGAAGCAGTTGATATAGATATAAAAGCGCTTTACAAGGCGCTGGTGTTACCGAGGGCGATTGAAGAAAAGATGTTGAGATTGATCAGGCAGGGGCGTTTGGCAAAATGGTTTAGTGGATATGGACAAGAAGCGATTGCTGTAGGGTGTGTATTGGGGCTGAATGAAGATGATTATGTACTGCCTATGCATCGGAACGTCGGAGTGTGGACCACCCGAGGCGTGCCGTTAAAGCCTTTGTTTTGTCAATTGATGGGGCGAGAAGGGGGGTATACGAAGGGGCGTGATAGAACTTTTCATTTCGGGTTATTAGAGAAAAATCTGGTAGGCATGATCTCTCATCTTGCTGCCATGTTGCCTGTCGCTTGTGGACTGGGGTTGTCAAGTCAATTGGCGGGAACGCAGCGTGTTGCGCTGAGCATGATTGGAGATGGTGCAACAAGAGAAGGTGACTTTCATGAAGCGTTAAATCTTGCCGCTGTTTGGAAACTGCCTGTTATCTTTGTTATCGAAAACAACCAGTATGGGCTTTCCACGCCTGTTGACGACGTATTTGTAGGACGCAACTTTGCTGCTGCTGCTGCCGGGTACGGAATGAAAGGGAAGGTCGTGGATGGGAATAACATATTTAAAGTCATTGAAGTTATTCAGCAGGCCGCATATAGAGCGCGAAATGGTGGCGGTCCAACGCTCGTGGAGATGAAAACGTTCAGAATGAGAGGCCACGAAGAGGCGTCTGGTATTAAATACGTGCCGAAAGAACTGTTTGATAAATGGGGAAAGAAGGACCCCTTGCTGAGCCTGAACAAACGAATACTACGGGACAAGCTGCTGCCTCAGGACGAAATGGATACAATCAAGGCAGAGTATGAGCGGGAGGTAGAGGAAGCTGCAGAATATGCCTTATCACAACCCTTCGTGACGAGTAACCGGAATGATGAGTTGAGAGATGTGTTTGCTCCATCTAACGTTCGGGCTCTTCCAGCGAAAGGTGAAAAGAGTGTAGTGCGATTTATCGATGCCATTACGCAGGGACTCAAGCAGGCGATGGAGGAGGATTCGAAGATTGTAGTGATGGGGCAGGATATCGCTGAATATGGAGGGGTATTTAAAGTGACAGCCGGTTTTGTTGAGCAGTTCGGGAAAGAACGGGTGCGAAATACTCCGATTATAGAAAGTGGAGCAATAGGAGCGGGAGTCGGACTTGCTCTTGGAGGATATCGTCCAGTAGTAGAGATGCAATATGCCGACTTTATTTCTTGTGGCTTCAATCAAATTGTTAATAATCTAGCTACGACGCATTATCGCTGGGGCGCTCCATTGCCAGTAACTATTCGAGCTCCTTTTGGCGGGCACATAGGGGCTGGGCCTTTTCATTCTCAATCGATGGAAGCCTGGTTTTGTCATGTACCGGGCCTAAAGGTAGTCATCCCTTCATCTCCTTATGATGCGAAGGGATTATTAAAAGCCGCAATCGATGATCCCAACCCTGTGTTGTTTTTTGAACACAAAGCCTTGTATCGCTCCCTAAAGGGAGAAGTACCTGTTGAACCTTATTCCATCCCCTTAGGGAGTGCTCGGGTGGTTCTCGAAGGCTCAGATATGACCATTGTTACGTATGGAATAGGTGTTCGCTGGGCGCTCGAAGAAGCCGCTTTTCAACAATCACAAGGGCACTCGATTGAAATTGTGGATTTGCGCACGCTCGTCCCATGGGATAAGGAAACGGTCTTTAATTCAGTGCGCAAGACGAACAAAGTATTGATACTGCACGAGGCTGCTCTAACAGGTGGGTTTGGTGGCGAGATTGCTGCGAACATTGCTGAAGCATGTTTTATGGATCTGGACGCTCCTCCAGCCAGAGTTGCTGCTGAGAATACTCCAATACCCTTCTCCTCAACGCTTGAAAAAGACATATACTCTCCGCTTCCACGGCTTAGACCTGCTATCGATGCATTGCTTCAATTTTAAGTCGTCTTGAAGCACTTATCAAAACTACTAGTAAGTAGAATCCGGCTTCGAAGTGCTGTCAATTGGACATAGCTCTGAATCTGTTGGACGTTGAGCGGACAAAATGGGGTCCATGCAGAAGGGCTTGATCAATAGTGAATCACGTTTAATAAGGTTCTTTTCACCTGCTGAGACCAATTGAAGCGGTTTGTTTACGGTTTCAACGAGTGCTGATAAATCGGGGCTCAACCGACCGATACCTGCCAGAATAGGAAGACCGAGAATGAGTATTGTCCAAAATAGTCTGGTGCTAGGTGCTGTGTGTTTCATGCCTGGGTTGATGGTATGAGTGAATCGATGAGCGATAATCGTCCTTCCACACTCGCCGCATAGATAGCGGTAACATCTCGTTCGTCCGTATAGTCGCAAAGAGATCGGGCTAACTGCGCAGCCTTTCCTTTTCCTTTAAGTTCTTTAAGCTTGATTTTGGTCTCCGGTGGTGCTGGAATCCGTAGTGTCGTATGGAGTTCGAACTGAAGCTGTAGAATATGATAGGCGTTCTTGGGCAAGTCAGGTAGGCCAGCAATGTATTGATCGAGAATAGTGCAGATCACATACTGGTGTAATGGAGAGACTGCTGCTACCTGTTCAAGTGCACTGGCTAGTCGGTTTAGCTTAATCCAGCCGCCTTCAGCAAGCTTGAGTAGGACCTTGACCAAGGGCTCTGGATGGGCCCGACCATCAGAAATCGCTTCAATTAGGGCTTCAATAGCTACATTTTGCAATTCTATATCCTTCGCAACCGCTGCCGTCCAGACGGCCAGTTGGGTCATTTCCGTCCAGGGTCTGTAAAGATGGAATACGGGTTCAAGATAGCTGTATAAGGGGACGGAAGTCGCTGTGTTTTCGTCTATGCGTCCGATGATACGCTGGATACCCAGGTTCAAGAAACTATCTTGATGGAGTGGCCAGGTATATTGCACCCATTGTATTTGCCATGCACTAAAGGGAAGGTATCGCGCTCCCTTGTTATAAAGATGGAGGGCTGTGGTTGGGATTCGTTTCCAGATAGGGCCAGATGAGAGTGAAAATAGGCGCTTAAAAGAGGCCTGAAGCAGATGCTGCACATCCCGGAAGTCAGGAAAAGAGTTTGGTTGTTTTCTGGTCTCATTTTTAGGAAAGGAGCCCTGGTTATGAGACATCTGAATCTCAGGAAAAGAGTACCTGGAATCTGATTTTGAATGCCTTATGGTCGATTTCCATGTGTATCTTGCAGCGTTGATACTGTCAGGAAGCTTGTCTTTTACTCGAAATACATGGTACGCGTCAACCAAAGACCCTTTCGGACACCGCGCACGTCCTGCTGCAACCCATAGTTCGTATTCTTTCCTGTCATTGGAGGAAGGGCCTTCCTCCGCTCCGAAGGCCCAGCAGACGAGCTGCCTAATAGGAGCAGGTATGTTGGAACGTAGTGCCAGGGCTTCCTGCCTTCTATCGGGTGCGATGCGCAGTAAGGCCTGCGTCAGGTCATGCCGACGGCTATATTTCCAGTCCTGTTCAAGGTGCCTGAGACGGGCTATCAACTGTATGGGGTCGATCCATCCCTCTTTATGTGTGGGTGTAGCGAATAAGGGAGCAGCCTGTCTTTTGTAAATCCTCCGGGTGAGTTCTCTAAGACGGTTTATGTGAATGTGATGGCTTGCTACATCTTCGTAATAAAAGGAAGGAGGTGTGTGATGATATTGACCTGTTAGCCAGGTCAGCAGCAGATCCTGAAAGGCTACAGACAGTCTACCCCAGCCTGGAATCAATTCCTTCTGAGTTTCGGAATATCGTGGTTCTTTGATTCGTTTAAGTAACGCCGCCGTGCGAATATTAAAGTCTTCCGGTTTTTGGTCGCAAAACCGGCTCAGGCCGTCAAGAAGACGTTCTATCTCATCAGCAGAATCCACCACTTCAACGGCATGAGATATACAATCTATTAATTCATCTAGTGATTGTATAGGTGGTAGAGGCTGTACGTTTGATAAGACAGCCGTCTCCAGAATGTCAAAGTCTATTGGGAGAGGGTATTTGGTGAGAAATTGTGTTTCATTCAATCCAAATTTTTGCCTGAATGCATCAGGGATAGCAGAGATTCTGTCAAAGATGAGATCAAAATCCGCTGAATTAAAGACCTCGTTCTCATTCTGATGCATCGCATCGAGGTTAAGGACTGCCTGGAGGCGAGTTTGAACCCTTGATGAACAGGCCGGCACGAGATCGATAAGGGCTTCTCTTTGAGCTTCATCTGTGCAATCAATGATCTGTTCAATTAGATCAGAGGCAAGCTCTTGAATATCCGGAGATTCGTGCTGCAACGCCTTGTTTGCTAGTGGATAGCAACTCCCTTTGTGTTCTGGGTGCTTTTTGATAACTCGCTTTGCAAGTTTTAAGGCTGATTGAACTGGGCCCTTAGTGGGTAGCTCGGTCACAACTGAAACAGCCTCGAGGAAACGGTTTGCGTCTAACTGTTTAGCTCGCTCCAGTTTACTTAACTTCTTAAGTGCAAAGTCCGAAACGCGGCTTACTCGTGTGTTTAGTAGATCAATGTATGTGGATTGCCTGTTGTTTATTTCTTCCCTCGTTGGTTTGAGATGATTATGGACCTTAATAAATCCCGATATCTGTTGGTCCGAAAAGCCAGAGTCAAGTCCTTTGAGGGAGGCATCCAAAATACGTGCTCTGTCAAGCTGACCTCCCTCGCATAGAATTTCTATTGCAGTGGTCCAGGTTTGGAAGTTTTCGGGTTTAGTACTAAAAGACTCCAGGTAGTGTTTTGAAAATGCGTTGGTTTCAGTTTCGAAAATCCGGTAGATGTCCTCAATAGCACCAGGAATAGCGCAGACTCGGTCCACAATGGAAGGAAGAGGGGACTTCTTTGTGTCTGTATACCAGGTGTTAAAATAAAACACCATTGCGCGGACATAATTGATATGGGTCGGCTTTTTTATCAACCCTGCATCTATGAGTCCGCGAGTAAATTCCCATGAAATAAGAGAGTCGTTTTCACTAAGCTGATGATCCACCCATTCACTTAGCCAGGAAGGGTTTCTATCTTGGAGGATCTCAAGCGTTGTTTCTAACCCATCTCGAAACATCCATTGATCCGTGTTCTTTACCCGTGACAAAGGGCAGACAGCCAAAACGGCAAATTGCGCCCTTTCGAAACTAGACTTTGTGTTCAGGGCATGTAGTTTTGAGCTCAGCTTTTTATGTTTTTTAGAGTCCGTTCCGAAAAACCATTTACTCCTTGAGACGCTGTAAACCGTGTACGCTGTTTTTGATAGCCTGCTGCGTTCTTTGTCAGTAAGCGGCTTTACAGCGGCTACCAACTCCCTGAGTTTGCCGTGTAAGATAAGTTTTTCAAATGCCTCAGGGGGTAAGGCGGTTGATTGTGCGGTCGTAGTCTCCATCTATCCTATGGTTATGCTTTGACGTGTTGCTCAACAAATAACCGGGAGGCGAGAATGTGCTTGCAGGTACCGCGTTCACCCTGGTATTTACTGAACCAGGGGCATGAACACCGGTCGTCTTCAGGGCGGAGGCGCACAAGGTGCTCTACACCCGTTCCTGCAACAAGAAGGTCGATGCGGTCTGCATCAAGCTTTTTGTGAATCTTGATTTTTTTCTCTTCCAGAAGCTTCCTTGCATTTTTAAGACGGGGCTGTAATTTTTCGACCAATGAATGGTCGAAGGGAAGCTCTCTGTGAAAGTAGGCACCTTGAGAAACGTCGTAGCCGGCTAAACCTCGGGTGCCCAATATGGCAAGTGCCGATTCAATCTTCGCAGGTGTAGTATTTAGTTCACCTGCCAATTCATGGGCATTAATACGCGGCTGCCAGTTTAATTTGGCCTGGATAAACGAGAGTAAATCCTGTCCTTTACCCTTCGCAAGTATGTTTAATAATTGTCCCTCTCCAGAAAATCCCCTGTAAACCTCAGGGCTTATCATCAGGAAGAAGCTCCCTGTATCATAAATCACCTCCCATGCACTGGTGCCCGTAGAATCATCCGCCCAGATTCGCAGCGAGGATGCTTTAGGAAGCAAAGGTTCTATCACTTTGATGCGGTGTGTACCGTGCAGGTGAACAGACCCAGGTTTTTGTCGCTGGCTTAAACGCAGTACCTTTCCCGTTTGAGTTACGTAAGAAGGACGCTTTGCTGCGCCTGACTTTGGGAGTGTGCGCATGAAGCGAAGGGCCTCTGAAGAGGGAATTTCATAGGCAAGGCGTAAGCCTGGTTGATAAACTTGCACTTCACTAAACCCTTTGATCCACCGAATAGGCAGCTTCACTTTCTTTTCTACGACTTTTTCCTCTCCTGTAGTTAGTGCCACCTCGTGTTTCCCTACTGAAAACTGAACGTGGTCCTTATCACGCAATCGCGTTAGTGCTGCCCTCATAGGATCATTGAAGTCAACATTTGTTGTGCCCCGGCCTTGTACATCACCTTCAAACATGGAAGCCGGTAGGTCAGCCCGGACATATACACCACAGCAGCCACTGAATCCTTCAAGGCGTAAGATGGATTCGCTACTCGTTAATACAGGGTCCATCATCGGTGGCCGCGGTTGGAAGAAATGAGTGCGCACGACTTCTGAAAGAACGAGTAACATGTCAGCTACTCGCCTGGGCTGCAGGATCTTTCCTTCAAAAAAATAAGGGTTTTCGAGTTTTCTAGAACTGGTTGAAAGGCTGAGGGCGGAGCCATTATCCACTGTGTCTAAAGAGGAGGCATATGCATACCGATAGGTATAATCTATTCCCGTGCTCATTGCCTATATCTAGGTTTTGTTTTGAGGATAAGCGTAAGATAAAAGAAGGGGGGTGACAGTGATGTGTCATATCGTTTTGGCGCATATCATTACGCGCTTCAACGCCCTTTTTATAGAAGTCGTAACTCTGAGGGCTTATCTCATACTCAATACTGCGGATTGAAGAAATTGTCTTGTTAGAAATGTATAAAACGTACTTTTTTAGCCTCCTGAGTGTTATCGGAGGGGTATGCATGTTTTTTGTACCTCATGAAGAAGTTTATTTAAATACAGGGCCCCCTGGGAATGATATGATAGAAGCTCTACGTGTTGATCACGCGTTGTTTGATTCATTACTCGTCGAATTCGTAAATGAGGATGGATTGGTGGATTATGCCGGAATAAAAGAACACCATGCATTGGATGACTACTTAACCGTATTGTCAAACACCAACCCCGACGAATTATCAGAAATGGACGCCATTGCATTTTGGATCAATGCCTATAATGCCTACACGATTAAACTGATTGTGGATAATTATCCCGTAGGTAGTATTCGTGAGATTTCCCCGTTCAGAATCAAAGGGTTACGATTAGCAATACCCAAAATTAATAGCCCCTTTGAGTACGAACTCGCTCAGATCAATGGGGAATCCCTTTCGTTGGATGATATTGAGCATGGGATCCTCAGAAAGCGATTTGATGAGCCTCGGATCCACTTTGCGCTGGTTTGTGCTTCGATTAGTTGCCCCCCGTTGCGTAGGGAAGCGTTCACAGGTGAGAGTCTAAATCATCAACTAGACGATCAAGCGCGTCTTTTCTTGACAGATACCACAAAGAATGATATATCCGAAGAAGGGCCCCTGTATTTATCGAAGATATTTGACTGGTTTCAGGGAGACTTTGCAGATTCAAAAAAGGGATTACAAGTCTATCTGTCGCAGTATTTTGAAGGATCAATACGAGATCAGTTAGCATCCGGCACATACAAAATCAAATATTTGAATTATGATTGGTCATTGAATGAGGGAAAACGAGCGGAACGATGAGGTATCGCCAAAAAGTTATGTGTAATTGCATGGACCAGTGAACAAATTACAATGCAGGCGTTCACTGGGTATTGATTGTACGTTATCCCACTAAATGTTAATAACCGATTATGGCAGATACAGCTACAATGCCCATAGTAGGGCAATCAGCACCGTCTTTTGAAGGCGTTTCTCAGACTGGGGAAACGGTTTCTTTAGAGGATTTTAAAGGCAAAAGAGTCGCGCTCTACTTTTACCCAAAAAACTTCACGCCTGGTTGTACGAAACAGGCGTGCAATCTGAGAGATGGAAATCAAGATTTGCTTGATGCAGGTATTGCCATCATTGGTATATCTCCTGATGATGTTGCGTCGCATAAGAAGTTTGGATCAGAATACAACTTGTCTTTTCCCTTGATTGCAGATCCAGATAAAAAAATAATGGATCTGTATGGGACCTGGGGAGAAAAGAACATGTATGGCAAAAAAACAATGGGTGTGAAGCGAACCACCTTCCTTATCGATGAAGAGGGCATCGTTAAGCACGTATTTAAACGCCCAAAAGTGAAAGAGCATACTGAGGAGATAATTAAGAAATTTGCATAGCAAATTCTTTAATTATCTCCACTTCAACATAAACGGAGGCCCACCTGGGGGGATGTGGAGGGCGATGGTATGGTGCGTATGTACGCCTATGGGAAGCTGGAATCCCAATTCGTCGCTTATGACATCCGTGCAGTGTTCCGTTGCAGGGATGTCGTGATTCAGCCAGATATGCGCTGTGTCTGGCCGCAAGGCTCTCTTTATCGTAAATGTGTGATCTACGCACCCGCCTTCATATGAGATGTGGAGGAATAGCCAATCGTCAGTGATCCGTGGGGGAGATTCAGGGGCACCTGCTGCATGATCCATGATAACATCATAAGAGGCACCAAAATCAGGGGTTATCGGAGATTGCTGGCAATGCGTCAGAAATAGCGAAGAAAAGATGAGGAGAAGAAAAACAGGAAACTGATTGAAATGAGTGCGTTCAAGGAAGGCGCTGACTCGATGCATGATCAATTTCGATTGCGAGGATCGTATATGGGAACGGGATATCTAAGACACAATGCAACATGAATCATATGAACCGGTAATTGGGCTTGAAGTTCATTGCCAGCTCATGACAACGTCAAAAGCCTTTAGTCCGGATTCCGCAGCTTTCGGTGCTGGGCCTAATGAACATGTGGATCCTGTAAGCCTCGGGCATCCAGGTACTTTGCCGGTCGCAAACAAGCGGATGGTCGAATACGCTATCCGAATGGGATTGGCTACCCATTGCACTATTGCTCCTGTATCCATTCTTGCCCGCAAGCATTATTTTTATCCTGACCTGCCAAAAGGGTACCAAATCTCTCAGTACGAAACGCCCATATGTTCGAATGGGTACCTGGATATCCTGGATCCAGATGATGAAGCTTCCTCACCGCGTCGTATTCGGCTAAATCGCATACATATGGAGGAGGATGCCGGGAAATCTTTGCATGACCAGGATCCGCTCGACACGTTGCTTGATTACAATCGATGCGGGGTGCCTCTTATTGAGATCGTATCTGAGCCAGATATTCGTACCGCTCGTGAAGCCTACCTATACATGCAAAAAATTCGCCAACTGGTGCGATATATTGGCATCTCGGATGGCAATATGGAGGAGGGGTCTCTTCGTTGTGATGCGAATGTTTCGGTACGGCCCAAAGGGACGACTAGCCTTGGCACTAAAACTGAGATTAAGAACATGAACTCGTTCCGTAATGTGGAACGAGCCATCATTCATGAAATTCGACGCCAGATCAATGTACTAAAAGAAGGGGGAGAGATCGTCCAAGAAACCCTGCTTTGGGATGCAAATGCGCAGAAAACAAGGAGTATGCGTTCCAAAGAACTGGCTCATGACTACCGCTATTTTCCAGACCCTGATTTACCGATCATTCGAGTGAGCACAGAATGGCTTGATGATATAAAATCTAGCCTACCTGCACTTCCTGAAGCAAGAATTGAGCAATATGTGGCAGATTATAAGCTTCCCTTGTACGATGCGCAGGTACTTACAGAAGAACGTGAAGTGTCGGATTATTTTGAAGCAACACTGTCTGAATTACTCAAGAAGGGAGATGCTTCTGATGTAGAGCCTGCCGCCAAATCGGTTTCTAATTTCATAATGACCGATGTGCTTCGTACAATAAACGAAAAACAGGCCCATGTTGACTCCTATGGGATTTCTCCTGAACGGCTGGCTGCTTTAATTGCTCTTCGGATGAAGGGAGACATCAGCTCATCCGGAGCCCAGGAGTTGTTTGACCTTATGGTGGATAGAGAGGAAGCCCCTGAAGTGTTGGCTAAAGAGTTCAATCTGCTTCAGGTATCTGATGCAGGAGCTTTAACACCCATTGTAGATGAAATACTTGAGGCAAACCCCAAACAATTACACGCGTACCTTGGCGGAAAAGAACAATTAATTGGTTTTTTCATTGGCCAGGTTATGCGAACGTTTCCTGGATCACCCGATCCCAAGATGGTTCGCTCCATACTATTGGAGCGTATTGGAGCGTTGAAGGAGGATTAGTGTGTTGGTCCCACCAAAAAACATAAAATGTATGCCCGCTAACCAAAATCCGTTTAACCTGGCTTCCCTCAGGGTTGCTGCTCTTTCCTTTCTTTTTGCCGTTGCTTTTTTAAGCTGCAGCTCAAATGCAGATGCAGGGCAGACGTTAGATCAAGTCACAAGTTATATCGATGGACAAATTACGCTGAGTACTGAAGTAGACTCTGTTGCAGATTTCAGTGGATTCGAGGTGCTGATTGGGAAGGTCGTTGAAAATACCATTGATACCCTTGCACATACTGAAACAGACGCCGCCGGCTTTTTTGCTATGAATGTTACGGTCCCCAAATCGGACGTGTATTCCCTGGTGATCGCTCGCGATGGTGCTGTTTTAAAAGTTGATGAGATGGTTGTTGCGCAGGATGATTCCGCGAGCATCAAAATGAAATTTCCCTTCGGAAACAGACCAGTACTGGTCCGATCTCATGAGAACGCTGCCCTTCTTGGTTATAAGAATACAATGACCCTGTATGATCAGGATCTGAAGAAGTATGCACTAAGCGGAACCGCTACAAATGAAGACTATGACAATTTAGTTGCCCAAACTACGCAGATGTTGTGGAATTTGCGGGAAACGAATACAGGCACTATTGCTGCTCGTTTAGCTTCTGTTCAGTCTATTTTACTGTTGGAAGGATGGAATGACTCTCTCGCTGTGGCACGAACCAAATTAGTGGATAAGGATAGTGATATTTTTGGCGCGTTAATCGGTACAGCACGAAGAGCGGAATTGCGCTATGGGGGTTCTGAATCCTCCATTGAACTCATGAATGCGCTTAGAGAGGGGATGACGAATGAAGATAACCTGGTGATTCTCCAATCTGAGCTTGTTCTTGCCTTAAGAGATGCCGGCAAATCAGAAGAAGCACTCGAGGCCGCCCGGATGTTGAAGATGGAGTATGCAACAGATACAACCTGGATAGAGTGGGCTGATAAGGCCATCTATGATCTCGAAATACTAGGCCCTGGTATGCCCGCTCCTGGATTTAATGCCATTGATGTTGATGGGGTGGTTGTTAATCTTGATGTATTCAAAGGTAAGCACATAGTATTGGAATTCTATGCACCGGGTAGCCGGTTTGAGGAAGACTTGTTTTTCAGAAACCAGGCCTACCGCGCTTCTGGCGATACCCCTGCGTTTGAAATCTTGTCCTTTTCTTTGCAGCCTGATTCTCTATTGAATTCAGCATTCTTTGATGGCAGAGATATTCCTGGAAGGCATGTATTCTTGCCGGATGGAGGGGATGCTGCAATTCTTGATGTGTACAATGTAATCGTATTGCCTACTCGATTCTTGATCGATCCTGAAAGCAATATTGTTGGAAAATACGTTCTTGGTAATGGTTTGCGTGCCTTCCAAGAGGCGCAATCTCGTTCTATGACTACTAACTAATTAACCTAAACACCATTATGCTTGTTGCTGGTAACTGGAAAATGAATACCGACATTAAGGCGGCTGTTGAATTGGCTTCTGCTGTAGTTGAGGCTGTTGGCGATAGTGGCAAGGTCGGAGTAGCAGTGTGTCCACCATACATAAGCCTCAGTAGCGTAAATGACGTTCTTTCTGGTTCTAAAAGTAAGATCAAGTTAGGGGCTCAAACAATGCACCATCAGGAAAAAGGGGCGTTCACTGGTGAGGTGTCTGCTTCTATGCTTGTATCGGTGGGCTGTAGCTATGTGATTCTGGGGCACTCTGAGCGTCGGCAGTATTTCGGAGAAACCGATCAGGGAGTGAATAACAAGATCTTCATGGCACTTTCTTGTGGACTAACACCTATCGTTTGCGTTGGTGAAACGCTCAGTGAGCGGGAAGGCGGCAATGAACAAAGCGTTGTTGAATCTCAGGTTCAAGAAGCCCTACAAGATGTTGAAATTGAAAAGGCGTCTCAACTGGTTGTAGCCTATGAACCTGTCTGGGCCATCGGAACGGGATTGACCGCAACCCCAGAACAAGCGCAAGAAATGCACGCCTTTATTCGAACGCTGTTGGTCGAGCAATACGACAATATTGGGAATAAAATCCATATTCTCTACGGGGGAAGCATGAAGCCAGCAAACGCACTGGAGTTGATGCAGAACAAAGACGTTGATGGTGGGCTTATAGGAGGAGCTAGTTTAAAAGCGCCGGACTTCGCTGCGATTGTTGAAGCGGCTAAGTCTGTATAATAGCTTCGTCTTTTTAATGACTACGTGCTCTCTGAGTTTAAAGGCATTGCTGATCTATAGGTTAGCAATGCCTTTTTTACAGCGTACCTTGTTTGTGGGTACGAACGAACCGTAGCAGCGATCAATGAAGGTTCTTAATCTGATGAGGAGCTTGAGTTACTGCTTGTAGAATCTGAAGATGTGGATGAAGATGCAGTTGAACTACCTTCAGAATCTGAAGAAGAATCAGATGAGGAAGACTCTGATTTTTGTTTTGAGCCTTCCGATGATCCCGAAGCGGGTGTACCGTTTTTCTTTGCGTAGTCGGTCAGGTAAAAACCACTTCCTTTAAATACGAGGCCGGCTCCACCGCTAATGATACGTTTGACTTTTTGCCCGGTGGTCGGACATGTTTTGAGAGCATCTTCAGTAATTTTTTGCTCAAATTCGAAGACACTGCCGTCTTCCCGTTTGTAGGTATATGTAGGCATAACGTAATGCGTAGGACCAGGTATTTAGACAATCCTGGATAAACACTAAAGGGTTATGAGAGGTTTCGCCACCTAATTAGGAATAGTAGGCAATAGCACCTCGATAGGGCCTTTGATAGCGCTGTGAACAATGTCTGCTAGATCGGAGCGCACAGGGGGGAGTTTCTTGTTGTCCCGGGTTGGGTACACTCGATTTGTAAGAAGGATGAGGAATAGTTTGGATTCCGGGTCAATCCACATGGATGTTCCTGTGAAACCTGTATGTCCATAACTGTTTGCGCTGAAGTATTGGCCGGCAGATGAATACCCTTCTGGACTTTTTGTGTCCCAGCCTAACGCACGAGTATGAGCTCCCGGGTTATGAGGTGTAGTAAATAGCTTAATCGTTTCAGGTTTTAGAAACTGCCGGCCATTGTGTTCGCCTTCATTGGCCATCATGAAGGCAAACTTGGCCAAATCCTCTGCTGTTGAGAATAATCCTGCATGGCCTGCCGTTCCCCCCAAGATGTAAGCTGTTTCATCATGAACTTCGCCCTGGACAAGCCGCTTTCTAAAATCGTTGTCCACCTCAGTTGGAACAATGGATCTATTGGTGCCTCTGCCAGCAACTCTAAACTCAGTATTTCGCATCCCTAGAGGATTAAAAATATTCGCTTTTGAATAGTCGGAGAATCGTTGCCCTGTAATCTGCTCAATCACTAGAGCAAGCATAATCATGTTGAAGTCACTGTATCTGGACTCTGATCCTGTTGTGTAGACAAGCGGCTCAGCATAAATTTCGTTGATAACCCCTCGCCGGGTAGTGATGCCTTCCTGATGAAAGGGCCGGAATGGTTTTAATCCACTTGTATGGGTCAACAGGTTGTGGATGGTAATATTTTCTTTCCCGTTCTGTGCGAATTGAGGCAGGAATTTGGCTACCTTATCGTCGAGGCTGAATTTGCCTTGCTCATAGAGTTGCATCGCAGCTGTCGTAGTCGCAACAACTTTTGTGAGAGAAGCCAGGTCATACTTTGTATTTATCGCAACTTGTCGTTCTGATTGGTATGTGAAGTACCCGTAGCTATCTAGTTTGACGAGGACGTCACCTCTTCCTACGGCAACAGCAGCACCTGGGAATGCCTTGTCTGCAATTGATGCATGAATAAGGGAATCGGCTCTTGTCAGTACATCGCTGCTCAGGCCAACTTCCTCCGGATATCCTCTTCGGATAAATCGTTGAGGAATCTCGATACCACTTCCGAAATCGTAAAAGCCAGGTATGGTGATGGGCAACTTCCCACTGATACTACTGAATCCAAACAAAGCCTGAGCAACAGCTTTTTGGGACGCTTCGCTATCCCCATAGGCGGCGATATAGACGCTGGGCTGATTGGATATGGCCTGCACGATATAAGGAGACCCAAACGATATCAAGATAATAGGCTTGTTCTTGAGTAGCAGGCTGTTTAAAAAGCGTTGTAAGCTTGCCGGCAGCGCCAAACGGTTTGTACCTGATCTTACAGGTAGATACGTTGGCACAACTATCAGGTCGGCGTAGTTTGCTTCATATAACGCTTCCGTAAAATCGTCTTGAGTGGACCGTACATCCAGAAGCCTGTTTTCAAAATACGTCGACGGGGAATAGGATCGCATCTGCGTATTAAAATAGCTACCCCGTGTCGGATCGTCCGTGTCACTGAGCGTGATGGTCATGATTCGTTTCGGTGCAGGAATCATGGGTACAATATTGCCTGTATTTTTTACCAGCGTTACAGATTCCCTGGCAATCGATTGGCTGAGTACAGTATGCTCCGTATTGGCAACTATTCTTCTTGTGTCGGACGTATTAATAATGCGATGCTCGTTGAGGCGTAGCCATTCCTTTGCTTTCAAAAGGCGTAGCACGGATTCATCAATGCGTTCCTCGGTAAGCCGGCCAGACTCAATCGCTCGAAGAATAGCGGCCCTGGCCGCATATTCGTCATTAGAGAGCACCAGTACGTCGACGCCGGCTTCAATAGCTCTGACAGCACTTTCTCCAACTCCGAAATATTTGGTTATGCCATGCATGCGCATAGCGTCTGTAACGATAAGGCCTTTGAAACCCATGTCCTGCCGAAGCAAGTTATCCACGACGGCTGGGGTGAGCGTGGCTGGCACGTTTGGGTCGGACTCCAATTGAGGTAAGGCTAAGTGGCCTAGCATCATGCTGAGAATGCCGGCATCCCTTGCGGCTCTAAAGGGAACGAGCTCTACAGAATCGAGCCGAGCACGACTAAAAGGGAGGACAGGTAACTCGGAATGGGAGTCTGTAGCGGTATCTCCGTGTCCGGGGAAATGCTTTGCCGTAGCAAGCACATTACCGTCTTGCAGTCCGTATGTAAACGCGCTAACCATGTTGGCGACAAGCCGCGGACGTTCGCCGAACGACCGGACATTGATAACAGGATTTCGCGCGTTGTTATTAATGTCTGCAACAGGGGCATATACTTGATAAATGCCTAATGCACGGGCTTCTCGAGCTGTAGCAAGACCTGCGGCATACACGAGGTCCTTGTTTCGTGTGGCGCCCATCGCCATTGCGGAAGGAAATTTCGTTGTTCGCGTGATACGCATTCCAGCCCCATGCTCCATGTCCTGCGCGGCGATGAGAGGGATTTTTGCTCTGGATTGCAAGTCATTGGCCAGTAAAGCCTGGGAAAAGGGATCCCCCTGGAAAAAGACAACGCCCCCGGCCTTAAACCGCTCAACCATGTCTACCAGTTGTTTATAACTTGGGTCGTCTGAACTGCTGTAGACGCCATAGGCTGAATGGAAAAAGAGTTGAGAGACCTTTTCTTCAAGCGTCAGGCTTTCAAGAGTAGATTCTGCCCATGCACCAGTGCCCTCTAAATATTGTTCATACTGATCCTCTGGTTGCTCCGGTTTGGAGGAACTGAAAGAAAACGTAACCCATGCAGGCACGGCAATGACACAAACGACAATGCTAAGTGCGGTTAGTCTGTCTAAAAATGAAGACTCGCCCATACAAAATAGACTCGTTAAACGGAGGTTGGTGGAAATTATCTTCTAAATCGATAGAAAATGCTTTCGAATATAAAAATTCGTCTCGACAAAGGAGCCGTACGCAAATATATGGTAATCTAATTTGCTAATAAATGTTCACTTAATTACGACGCATCCAATAATTCGGTCGTTTTTGATCGAATATAACTGCAAGGGAACGCTCCTGGGATGAAAGCATTGATGTAATTTCATTTCAAAAATCAATAAAATAAGTGAATTGGAGAACTCAAAAGTAAATCACGGACGCGTAATGCCCATCCTCTTCCTCGGGGTGCTCGTTACTGCTTTGGATATAGCAATTCTCGCTCCAGCCTTACGCGCAATCGGTGAATATTTTGCAGTAGAAGACGAACGGCAACTGTCTTGGGTATTTATAGCATTCACATTATTTACCCAGTTAGGCATTCCCCTTATGAGCTGGCTTTCGGATGTTTATGGCCGGCGTTTTTCCTTTGCGTTATGTATGGGCCTGTTTACGGTCGGAGTCGTTGTATCAATAACCGCTTCTTCTTTTGACGTACTGCTTGCCGGCCGGGCAATTCAGGGATTGGGTGTTTCTGGGGTGGTACCAATTACGAGTGCTGTGATTGGGGATGTATTCAGTGTTGAAAAACGGGGGCGAATGTTAGGGATAATTGGGGCTGTGTTTGGTTTAGCCTTTATTGTTGGGCCTATTATGAGCGGCGTTCTGATTGCTTATGGTTGGCAATGGCCATTTGGTCTACTCCTTCCCCTATCACTGAGCGTGTTTGTTCTTTCTATCCTCAAACTTCCCGTTAACCAACAGCCAAAATCAGAAGCGTCATTGGATGTTTGGGGTATACTTACACTCATGATTTCAATAACACTGGTCACCATTGGTTTTAGTAACATCGAAGTTGGAAATTACCTGCTCTTCTTTATTGGAGCAATCGTATTCTTTTCCGTTTTTCTCCTCGTTGAAAAGAAGCATTCTTCGCCTTTTGTCCATCTAGATCTCTTTCAAAACCGACAAATTACGATTGCTTGTTTTATTAGTATGGGGGCGGGTTTGAGTGAAGCTGTGTTTGTATTTCTCCCTATTTTTGCGAGCTCTGCTTTTGAAGTATCGGATAGGACAGCCAGCATGATGTTGTTGCCTCTTGTATTTGCATTAGCAATCGGTGCACCCCTTTCTGGTAGATTGGTCGACAAGGTTGGGGCACGTCGAATTGTTAGTGCAGGGACGTTCATTTTGGCGCTTGGGATGGCCGTCTTAGCGATAGTGAGCTCTCAGGAATTGCTTTATTACTTGGGCATAGCATGCGTTGGATTCGGACTCTCGGCATTATTAGGCTCTGCGATTAGTTATATTCTTCTTAACGAATCAAAGGAAAAAGAACGCACTGTTGTTCAGGGAGTAAGCCGGTTGTTTAAAGGCTTGGGCCGGCTTATTGGAGGAGCAATGATTGGAGCTATCGCGGCGTCTGCTACCATAGATATTGTAGGGTACAATAGAGCCTTTGGCGTTATTGCAATTATAGCTGTTGTTTTATGCGTACTTTCCTTTGGGCTTCGTTCCAGGAAAGATGAGCTAAACGTTTTGGC
>JAHQVL010000382.1 GCA_019634345.1 Rhodothermaceae bacterium | reverse complement strand
GTGTATGGCCGTCCCGTTCACCTTTCAACCGGTTATGGGCGATCTGCCGAAGCTGGTCATACACCAGCGGAAATACATCGTTCATCGCATTGCGATTCCCGCTGGCAGTCTCATTCAACAAGAGCGTTAAGTCAGTTGGTTCTGGCATAGCATCCAATGTTTGTGGGTCGATGCAGCGGGGTTATTCGCTAAAAAACAGCCATAGATTCGACTACTTTGTGAATAAAATGTAACGAACCCTTTGAGCATGAGCCAATTTTTGATCCTTTTGAGCTACACCTCTCGAATCATGATTCTACAATCACTTGATATAATTTCAACCAGTACATATTCAAATTAACAATGAAGTCAATATATACCTTAATTTCGCTCATCTTTCTGTTCGTGATTACCGGATGTGATAGTCAGTTAACGGAAGTACCAGAGGACGAACGCGTTTCTTTGAGTCACGAAGAGCGATCCTTTTTAGCAACAAAGGGATTGGCGAGTTCTCAGTACGAATCCTATTCGAGAACCCAAGCCCGTGTCTATACCTTTGATTCAGGTGAACAAGTGGGGCATGCAAACTTGATCCGTTTTAGCAAAAGCGTGATGGGCAATGTTCGTACAACCGGGCTAGAACCAGGTACCGCTACGACGCTTTGGATGGTTGTGTTTAATGCACCAGAAAACTGTTCAGACGGTGAGTGCGGCTCGAACGATTTTCGTAACCTTGATGTGCGGGCAGACCTTTTATGGGTTGATGGAGGAATCATTGACGATTCTGGGCGTATCCAGTATAGGGTCTTCAAAGACCAGGATGATACCTCAGGATCTATTGCAGATCCATTGCTGGGCCAACCCGCCTACGGTATCGAAGATGCACAGCGTACGGAAGTCCACTTTGTCATTCGCACCCATGGCCCTGTAATTCCAGGTTTTGAGTATGAAATGACGCACACGTTTAATGGGTGCTGCCAGTTAAACGGACTCCCTGATGATCCCCGCCTGGGTCCAGTAGGCCCCAGTATCTGCGAAAACCTGCAGTTTGCGCTTTTTATTCCCTGATCTTCATCACTTAAATTTCCATTGCAATGAATACATACAAAAACCCCGATGTCCTCGTATCGACTGATTGGGTAGGTGCCCATGGCACCAATGAAAACGTCCGTCTTGTAGAAGTGAATGTCGACCACAGTCTCTATGAAGCTGGTCATATCGACGGTGCCATTGGTTGGAGTTGGAAAACCCAACTCGCCGATACCGTTCGGCGTGACATCCTGTCTCCTGAAGCCTTTCAGGCTCTGATGCAAGAAAGTGGTATCACACCCGAAACAACCGTTGTCCTCTATGGCGACTCCAACAACTGGTTCGCTGCCTGGGCATTCTGGCAAATGAAGGTGTATGGCCACAAAGACGTACGCATGATGGATGGGGGGCGTAAAAAATGGGAAGCCCTCGGCCTCCCAATGACCGCTGCTGCAACCACAATGGCAGCCGTATCCTATCCGCTGCCAGAAGCCAACAATGATCTGCGAGCTTTCTTGCCTGAAGTCCAGAACCAGGTTGCACAGAAGGCTGTGGAGTTGGTCGATGTACGCAGTCCTCAGGAGTTCTCCGGTGAGGTGCTTGCACCTCCGGGGCTTCCAGAAACGTGCCAACGAGGTGGCCATATTCCGGGCGCTTCCAATATTCCCTGGTCGAAAGCTGTTGAAGAAGATGGCACGTTTAAGTCCATGGAAGAACTGGCATCTATATACAACGCGGCCGGCATTACAGGGACAAAGCCAATCATTACGTACTGTAGGATTGGCGAGCGATCCAGCCATTCATGGTTTGTGCTTAAGTATCTCTTGGGGTACAACCAGATCAAGAACTATGACGGATCGTGGACCGAGTGGGGTAACCTTGTGGGAGCACCGGTCGAGACTGGGAGCTAGACCAACATATAAAGAGGGCTCTGGGATAAACCAGAAGCCTAAAAAAGTGCGTGGAGCTCGAACGCTCCACGCACTTTTCCAGTTTACAATCTCCTGCATCATCAGTTATTAATCACAAACAGCAACTGTGAGGCCCCCTCAGGAATAGGGATGCTCATCTGACCATTCCCGTTCGTATGCTGCCCATTGGTATGGGTGGTGTCCATAGAGCCGGCATCTACATCAACAGGCTCTTCGCGGAGGATGATACGGAATACGATGGGTACGTGATCGGAGACGTCATCGGCGAAGTCGTTTGTGGACTTATCGAGGCGCACAATTGCGGCGTCATCGCCGGCGATTTCACCCAGTTTAATGTCGCGACTCACAATAATGTGATCGATCAGTGATCGGGTTCGCCCTCCAACAAAGGAGGCCGCATTGGTGCTTGCATCGTCTGCTGTAAGTGGGAAGAGATCTGGAGACGACGTCACTGATGAAAGTACATCATTGTCCAATCGTTCATTGAAGTCACCGCATAGTACTACAGGTAGATCTTCTTTATCGCGAATATCTTCAATTACCTCTGCGAGTTTTTCGGCTGCTAATCTACGGCGATTGCGACTCTGGACATCACCGAATGCTTTTAAGTGAACCAGAACCATGATAAATTCTACATCGTCTCCTTCATGGCTTACCTGGCATTGAGCGAACATAGGCGCTCTTGGGAATGCCGTTTGGCCGTTGGATGTACGTGCATTTAACGCATTGCTATTCCGCTCCGCAATGTCTTCGCGGGGTATAACAGCGGTGGTATCCGCGTCGTAAAGGACGGCGAGGTCCTGGCGGCCCCTGACATTCAGCATTTCAAAATCGTAGCGTGAGCCTCTGCTATTCAGTTCAGTTTTCAATCGCTCCATCGCTCCTTCTTCGACTTCGGTAAGCCCCATCACATCCATAGAGAGCTGTTCAAATACATCTGCAACAGCACGGATGCGCTCATCAGGTTCGTTATTATTGAAGTGCTCAATATTCCAGCAACCTACATCTGCAAAAGAAGGCGTTCCCGTAAATCCATCAACCTGGATTTCCAGATCGTCTTTATCCAGCCCAGCTGCACCAAAGAAGCCCAAAAACGGATCTTCCTCTCCCACCGAACTAAATAGTTCATGATGAACTTCTCTGTTAGATTCTGAACTCGATCGCCTGCCATGAAGAATATGGTCGACAATAGCTGAGATCCGAATCCCTTCGTTTGTAGCCGTTCCATCGGGGTTTACAAATCCTGCATGATGAAGAGCGACCAATTCCCATTTGTTGTTGAATACGGGAGAGCCAGACGATCCAGGTTCGGTGTCCGTATTATAAAGGACCACTTTATCCTGAACGCGATCTACCTTGTTATCCTGCAAAGCCACCTCTTTCTGCCGGCCACGTGGATGCTGTACAATATTTACGCGTTCATGGCGCGTTACCAGCGCAGGGTTACGAGTCAGCCGGATTGGCGTCATGTCTTCAAGCCCTGTCCCTTCAACAGCCACGATGGTATAGTCTAATTCTTTGTCGGTCATGAAAAACCGGACAGGATTAATATTCACAACGGTGGGTGTTTGTCCTTCTTCGAATAGAAATTCAGCCGACGCATTTTCTGCCTGATCTTTGTTTTCGATCACATGATTGTTCGTCATGATCAGGTTGCGAGTAATCAAAAAACCAGTACCCAGAGACGTACCCCGAGAGGTTGGCACCTTGACGCGGCATACCGACTTGGCTCGCTTTGCTCCTTCAGATAGAAACGAAACAGGTAGGAAGTTGGATTCGCCGCTTATTTTCTCAAGAATGGCTTCAAAAGATCGTCGTTCATCCTCTGTTTCAGGCATCGCATATTCTTCATCGGGGTTTACTTCCCGAATTCGACGCGTTACCAACTTTTTAAACATTTCCGGGGATAAGTCTTTCGATTTTTTCTGTTCTGACAAAAAGTGATCTTTTCCAGGACACAAATAGTGAGTGCTATTTTCTTTCGATTTAGACATGGTTTCTTAGCTGATTTTATCTAATAGTTTTGGCTCTGATAATCCGGTTTGGTTAGAAGAAACAGCGTCAAATCACCTAATGAGCTTCTAATCTATAACGGAGTACCTATACTCACCAGAATCTAAGAAAAGGGGCTCATTGAGAATTACATCTAATGATCAGGCACCACACTCGGAGATGCGCGTATGAAGGAATCTCTTATCGAACCAAACCATGTCCAGACGCAGTGACTGACCACAAAATTATCTTTTCCATGGTACGTGTGGGAAAGGTGCATAAGCCCAATAAGCAAGTCCTTCGCAACATCAATTTGTCGTTCTTTTATGGTGCCAAAATCGGCGTCCTCGGCCTGAACGGCGCAGGAAAAAGTACACTTCTCCGCATCATTGCGGGCATAGATAAAGACTATCAGGGAACCATCGACGTCGGTAAAAACATCACGTTCGGCTATCTTTCTCAAGAGCCAGAATTGGATCCTGAAAAAACGGTCAAAGAAATAGTGGAAGAAGGAGCAGCGGAAACCGTTGCCCTGTTGAAAGCCTATGAAGACATCAATGCACAGTTTGCCGAGCCGGATGCAGACTTCGAAGCACTGATGGAAAAGCAGGCAAAGCTCCAGGATCAAATCGACCACCTGCAAGCCTGGGACCTAGACAGCAAGCTTGAGATGGCCATGGATGCCCTTCGTTGCCCTCCTGCTGATACACCAACTACCGTATTGTCTGGTGGAGAACGCCGCCGCGTAGCTTTGTGTAGACTGCTGATCCAAGAGCCCGATGTGCTCCTCCTCGACGAACCAACAAACCACCTGGACGCAGAATCTGTAGGTTGGCTGGAGCAACACCTTGCTCGTTATGAAGGAACTGTTATCGCAGTTACTCATGATCGTTACTTCCTTGACAACGTAGCCGGCTGGATCTTGGAACTGGACCGGGGACATGGTATTCCTTTTGAAGGCAATTACACGTCATGGCTGGAGCAGAAACAGGCCCGTCTGGCAGTGGAAGAAAAACAGGCTGCAAAGAAGCAGAGGGTACTCCAGAGAGAGTTGGAGTGGATTCGAACATCGCCTAAAGGCCGCCATGCAAAAAGCAAAGCACGTATTGCAGCTTATGAAAAGATGGTTGAAGAGCAACAGGACACACGCAATGAAGATATAGAAATCCCCATTCCACCTGGTCCACGGCTGGGTAACCTGGTGATTGAAGCCAAAGAGGTGTCTAAGGGTTTCGACGATCATTTACTCTACGAGGGGCTGACCTTTGCTTTGCCCCCTGGCGGCATCATTGGAATCATAGGGCCCAACGGTGCAGGTAAAACCACGTTGTTTAAGATGATCACTGGGCAGATGGAGCCTGATAGCGGTTCGTTCCGTACCGGGGACACGGTAAAAATTGGATTCGTTGATCAAAACCGGCCTCTTGACTCAGATAAAACGGTCTGGGAGGAAATTTCAGGTGGCCAGGAATTTGTGCAGGTAGGAAATAGAGAACTCAATTCTAGAGCCTATACAGGACGATTCAACTTTACAGGCGGGGATCAACAGAAGCGGGTAGGCGAACTATCAGGAGGGGAGCGAAACCGCGTACATCTCGCGAAAACGCTCAAGGAAGGCGCAAATGTGCTGTTGCTGGATGAGCCTACCAATGATCTTGACGTCAATACTCTACGGGCTCTCGAAGAGGCGTTATTGAATTTTGCAGGCTGTGCTGTTGTGATCTCGCATGACCGCTGGTTCCTGGATCGGGTAGCCACTCACATTTTGGCGTTTGAAGGAAACAGCCAGGCCTATTGGTTCGACGGTAACTACTCTCAATACGAAGAAAATCGCAAAGAGCGTCTTGGCATCGATGCTAATCAACCTACGCGGATCAAGTACAAAAAATTGGTTCGCAATTAAGGCATAGAGTTTGATTGATTTTGTAAGCAAACTCTAACCTACAAGACCGGGTCGATGGAGTACTCTAATTGGGTGCAAAAGAGACAGAAACTTACCGCACTTCACTCACGAGGATCCGGTTCAAAAGCACTATATTTCGCTCAATATAGAATACCCTTCTAAAACATTAATACCCCTCTCCCCGATTGCCAGTAAAAAGGCCGCGATGATGCACGAGAACTCTGACTTACAAGAAAACGAGAACGATCAGTCTATTCCTCAAAATGAGGAGCACGAGCAACCTGGCTCGCAAGACAAGGTCGATCAAGCGACCTCTCAACACGAACCTATCACTTTAGTCACCGATCAAACGTCACTGGTGTCCATTTACGTCTCGGAAGAAGGGATCGAAGATGCAGGCACCTTGCTGAAGGCATGGGTTCCTGATATACCGCTTTCAATCATTGTGGTAACATCAAAAGAGTCCCAGGTTACCTATCTCAAAGAGCAACTCGGGGATCTTGACACCTTCACGTTATCGATTGTTACGGAGTCTACCAACATCGCTCCTGGTCATATTTATGTAATCGCGTCCGAGGTTACGTGCAAATACCAGAACGCAACCCTGGTTATCAGCAAAGAGGCCAAAGCTGAGCACATTCCAGGAGAGTCTTTTCTCACTACCTATGGGAGAGCCCTTAGACAAAAAGCATTATTGCTATTTTTTGTTGAATCGCTCTCGGACTATGCCAGCATTATCAAGCTACTGAGTAGCTGTTATGCTTCGATTATACACCATTCAACGACAGATCAAGACGCCGCACCAACAGAGATACCGTTCAGTCATCTTTTTGACCGATCATCCTCCTTAGAAGAAGCAGCGGTGTACACACAACGGTTTATCGAGTCATTTAAGCTCAATACCATATCTGAGCTTGAGAATAATCCACAAAGTATCTCCTACGTTCAGCATATTACGAGCATACTGGAGGATCGCACCTCATCGGCCTTTAGCCATATAAACCCGGGTTACGTTCTTCTGCATGTTTACCAGCGATTGCGCATGCATGGGTTTTCCAGTATTCATCAATACATTGAAAAGTTAGCCTCTAGCTCTGAAGAAGTTAATCACATTGCAAAACGGATCGCGATAAAGAACGCGTTTTTCTTTAATGATCTTAAATCACTCAGAGTTGTTGCCAAAACAGTTATTCCTTCGCTTATTAAGGAGGTGGGACCCGAGCAGGTAATCCGCGTATGGGTTCCTGGATGCAGTACTGGGGAAGACGTATTATCACTGAGCATGCTCATTCATGAGCATGCTGAATCCGTTCAAACCTCTAATAATGTCCGTTTGTTAGGGACAGAAAATAATGAGCAGATTCTTAAATTTGCCCGAAATCCTCAGTACACGGCTTCCGTTTTGAGTTCAATTCCGAACATCATAAAGCAGAAGTTCTTTGTTGAGAAGGAGGAAATTAGTGAATACGAAGGCTCCTATTTAGAACAGTGTCATTATTCACTGCTGCCACCCACTACTGCAGCGCCCTATACAAATTTGGATATTATCTATTGCAAAGATATCCTAACTACACTGACAGCAAAAGCCAGAAAAACACTCCTTAAGCACTTTACCGAAGCGCTATCTCCCAAAGGAATCCTGGTTCTCGGAAGTAATGAGACGCATTACAGAGATCTTCCTTTCTTTATTCCGGTCAAAAATCAGCCTTTCATCTTCAAGCCTATCAGAGCTACCATTAAAGATCCTTCGAAGGGCCAACACATTAATTTATTTAAGAATCAGGAATCAGCAGGTACAAACGCACCAAAAAAAGAAGCGCCTCAACCAAGTTCTGGAACGCTTGATAAGGACAATATCCATACGCTACACCGGGACTTACTCCTTCAAATCCAGGCACCTGTTAGCTTGATGATCAGGGCTGACTTTACCATTATTGACCATATTGGGAATGTAGGCCGCTTTATAGCCTGGCCTAACAATGGGCGTACGCAAAATTTGTTGGAGGCATTTCCTAAGGAAGTGCAAGAAGACCTGAGATTTGCAGTAAACCAGGTTCTAAAATCCAAAATTGCTCTTAAGTCTCGCCCATTAAAAACGAACTACCAAGGCATATTTAGGGACTTTAGGCTTCAGGTTCATCCGATCAACCTCGAGGATTCTGAAAACAGCTTGATTCAGGTCATATTTCTAGAGGCAACAGAAGCGTCCGACGTAAAAAATGCAGCAGCACAAAATATAGCTGCATCAGAACCGGTTGAAGATAAGAATGATGAAGAGCTTGAGGAACTAAAAACGGAACTTGACGAAACTCAGGAAAAACTAAGAGTGGTTTCAGGTCTTCTTAAAGATTCTAAGGACTTGCTAAAAAAAGCAAAGACTAGAGAACAAGAAGCCATCGAAAAGGCCTCAAATATTAACCTTTCAGAAGAGCACGAGAAGATTGCCCGTCAAAACGAAGATTTGCGGTCTACGAATACAGAGTTGCTGGAATTAAACCGCGACCTTGTCCGCCGAATTGAAGAGCTCCGGAGAAACATGAACCGGAAGCTGAAAGAGATGGAGGCAACAAAAGCGAAAGAGGATGCAAAAAAACCGAAAGAAGACAATAAAACATCATCGCTGAACAAAAACCTCGAATTGCTCCTTCCCAAACGGCATGAGGTCCGTACCTCTCTGACATCAATTATAGGATTCGCTGACTTATTAGCCGACCGGATTGTAGACAAGGACAATCGGGAACTGGCGCGTTACATTGGTAAGTCTGGGCATCGTCTCTCAGAAAACCTCGCACCTCTTCTGAATATGGACTTTCAGGATAATCCGGGAGCACTACCTTCTGCAGAGGAACGAAGCGAAGAGCAGGACGATCTCGTTTCTTCTAACCGGGTTCTTGTGGTGGAGGACAGCGAAGCAACGCGGCGGTTACTCACTCTTGTCTTGAGTGATAAATTTGAATGCGAGGTAGCTGCTGATGGCTCAGAAGCCATTGAGAAAGCTGAAAAAGAACTCTTCAAAGCGGTCTTGCTAGACATTGACCTAGGAAAAGGACCGAATGGTATTGACGTGTTGGATCACTTACGTCAGAAGAATTACTATCGCACCGTACCTTTTATGGCCGTTACGTCCATGGCCACGCCTCAAGATCGATCCATGTTGCTCAGAAAAGGCTTCGATGCATTTGTACCCAAGCCCTTCCAGAAGGTACAACTGTTATCCACTCTTGATAAGATCATAGACAATTCTGGGATGATAGCTTAACTACGCTCAACTAAAACTGTACGTTTTATTTTAACTGTTTCAGGTTTATTGCTTCGCAATCAGTTAAATGGGCGTCCCATCTGTGTTTCGTGTTTTATTTCCTTATTTTTACCGGAAACACGAAACGAACCCGTTGAAGCTACCCCATGCGTCCGATTCTTTTTTCTGCTTTACTGCTATTCATTGGTGCTTATCCTTTTTTGACTGACTCTCGTTCGGATGATGATACGGACTCACCTTTTCAGATAGCTGATGGTTTTCAGATACAGCTAATTGCTTCTGAGCCCCTGATTGCGGATCCAGTCGCTATGGAAATTGATGAAGACGGGAATGTCTACGTCGTTGAAATGCCTGGTTATCCTCTTGATGTCAGCGGCAATGGTCGCGTTCGCCTGCTCAAAGATACGGATGGAGATGGTGTATTAGATGAAAGCTCCCTCTTCGCAGAAGGATTTGTGCTTCCGACAGGCATTATGAGGTGGAAGGATGGCTTGATTGTAACAGCCCCTCCTGATGTACTCTTTTTAAAAGATACTGATGGAGATCAAATAGCTGACCACCAAGAAGTCCTTGTTACTGGCTTTGCGCGATCCAATCCACAGCACAACTTCAATACACCCAAATACGGCCTGGACAACTGGATCTATTTAGCAAACAACGGAATCATATGGACTTCTGCTTACAAAGACCAATTTGGCGATATAGGCAGCAACGTCCATTTCCCGGCACAACCAAACGGCTCTCAACTTGGTCAAAATGGCAACAATCGGAACGTACGTTTCAAACCCGATTCCTTTGAAATTGAATCCTTGTCGGGCCGCTCCCAATTTGGACACACCTTCGATCCGTGGGGACATCATTTCAACGTCAGCAATGCCCATCCCCAATTTCACGAAGTACTGGCCGCAAGATACATAGATAGAAGCCCCATTCTTACCGCAAGAATGGCCATGAATTACACCCCAGAGTACGGACGAAACACCTCTATCTATCCGATTACAGAATCTCCAGAGCACATGCTTCTAACAGACAGAGGTATGGTTACTTCGGCAGCAGGGATTACATATTATATGGGCGACCTCTTTCCTGAACCCTATACAAACGTCACCTTTGTAGGAGAACCTGTGCATAACCTGGTTCATGTGTTAAAAGTCGAGGAAAACGGCCCTACATTTACAGGGAAGCGCGTTGAAGAGCGTAAAGAATTTTTAGCATCTAAAGATGGCTGGTTCAGGCCCGTTAATTTTACTGTGGGTCCTGATGGGGCGTTATATGTCATCGATTACCATAGAGCTATCGTGGAACATCCTGAATGGATGGATGATGCCACAGCGGCGTCTGGCCGATTGCAGGAAGGGGCTGACAAAGGAAGAATCTACCGTATCACTCCAGAAGGCTCTCCCGATGCTGAGTGGATGAACGCCTTATCGCTAGGTGATGCAAGCAATACAGAGCTCGTCGAACATCTTGCTTCAGCAACCATATGGTGGCGCCGCACTGCCCAACGACTACTGGTAGATAGACAAGCAATTAATGCAACTGCAGCGCTAACTCGATTATCAGCATCCAGCAACCGTCCAGAAGGCCGTTTACATGCATTATGGACGCTAGAAGGGATCGGCCAATTAACAATAGACCATCTCTTACCTGCTTTGCGGGATGAACATCCAGCAATCAGAGAGAATGCACTGATCCTTGCTGAGAGCCACATGAATGATGAACCCGAATTACAATCGGCCATCTATGCACTGCATAACGAGACACATCCTCGGGTCCGGTTTCAATTGTTATGCACCCTTGGATTCCTTGATACGCCCAGAAGTAGAGCCATCCGCCAACAACTTATAGCCAGCGACCTTGACAACGAGTGGATGCAACTGGCTTCTTTATCGACTGTACAAAACGTCGATTTGAACTACTTCAGAACCATGGCACCGTTGCTGGTGCACAAAGAAACGGACGGGCGCGCCCTGTTTATGGAGCGTATAACCTCCTTCATTTCTTCAAACGGAGAGGTTGAGGATATTGAATACCTGTATAAGCATCATTTATCAGATAAATCTCAAACACCTGAGTGGGCACAAGTAGCCATGCTAAAAGGGATTTCATCTGGGCTGTCTCGAAATAAAGGGGCATCTACCACGGTGATGTCTACTCGAGACAACATGCTGGAGGACTTTTCGAATAGTACATCCACAGATTTGCGTAGGGAGTATCTCACTGTCTTTTCAAACCTGCCTCAAACTGGATCCAAAGCATCTCGGCGTGCTATCAAAAAAGCACACCAGCAGATACTGGATGAAAATGCAGTCGCGTTAGCCCGTGCTCAATCCATTACCTTCCTCACTCTTTATGACGGAAGTACGAACGCGCCTCTCTTTGAGGAACTCATCCAATCGACACAGCCGGTGGAGGTTCAGTTAGCAAGTGTTCATGCATTAGGGGAAACAGGCGATGAACAGATTGGATCTATTCTCCTAGACCGGTGGACCTCGATGACCCCACCGGTGAAAGACGCGGTCCTTAACGTGTTGATGGAAAACGAATCCAGAATGGAGTTATTGCTTTCGGGGATTGAGTCAGGCACCATTCAACCCTCAGCAATTGGTTGGGACCGAACGGTACGCCTCATGAGAGACACCGATGGTGCTCTCAAGGTTAAAGCCAGGGAATTACTCAGCGAGCCGCCGGGAGTCCGAGAAGACATGGTCCAGGAATACATGGCTTCATTAGACCTTGAAGGTAGTATTGAAGAAGGCAAAAAGGTCTTTGAAACGGTGTGCAGTATGTGTCATCAGGTTGCTGGCTCAGACGGAACCCCATTCGGACCAGACCTGGGAACGGTCAGGCATTGGTCTCCCGACGCACTGGTTGCTTCGATACTGATTCCTCAGAAGACAATCACAGACGGGTACGGACTGTGGTCCATAGAACTTAACGATGGAGTGAGTTATACCGGTCTTATCGCGGCCGAATCGCCTTCAGAAATTGAACTGCGTCAATTGGGGAAGCCTGATCAGGCCATACCAAGAAGTGCCATTAAATCCTTGACCAGCATGAATGTATCGGCGATGCCAAACGGGTTAGAAGCACAGCTCACGAAGCAACAAATGGCCGATTTAATCGCTTACTTACGATTCAATTAGGACGGCATTATGAGGGCTTCTTTTTAGCAGAGCTTCAATATAAACGTTGCCTTCTTCCACTTTGCGATACTGCCAGGTTACATACCACCCGTCTTGTTTCCATTGAGCAAATGCCGGCGTGTCCGCCAATCGCTGGTCAAATGCAACAGGAAACTTACGGTACTTTACTTCCACATGTCGATTCATAATGCATATTAACTGTTCAAGTACATACTTTCAGATATGCTTATTATCGCCGGGAATTAAGTAAACTAAAACGGCAATACGGGCCTGAGTGAATACATCCGTTCAACGCAGTCAAAAAGAGCCTGGTACCTAACGATATCCATTATTCCCACCGTATTCCTGAATAATACGTGTCGCATTTCGTGTAGCTTCTTCTCCCCACTCTTTTAGTTGCTCAGTATGTATCTCTTCTACTATTCCTTTATGCTTCATAAAGGACCCTAAAAAGCCTGAGAGGAATGCATCCCCTGCACCCGTTGGATCCTTGATTGATACCTGTCTCGCTTCTATTTCAATCTTATGATGCCTGTATCTAATTACGGCGCCACTAGAGCCTTTAGTATGTAGAATCAGCGTCTTTTGAAGGCCGGATAGTTGTGTAGAGAGTGCCTGATATTCGGAATCGTTCGCTTTAAGCACATCAACGTGCTTCAGAATATCACTCACTCGTCTTTTTATAGGCTCAGCAGCTCGAGAAATATCGAACACCGGATCAAAAGCAACGAGAGCTCCTAGTTGCCTTGCAGCCTCAACAGCATTCATCACCACGTTGTACCCGTGTTCTTGGATCAGCATGACGCCACTTATATACAATAGATCAAAAGGGGCTTGTAGAGCCTTCAACATCTCTTCAGGATCAAGCTGCTGGTCTGCACTTTGACGATTGGCTATTTCAATAAACCGATTCCCATCCTCATCATGGCTGATGAAACTGCATTTTGTCGGCCTCTTAGAATCAATTTGTATATATGAGGTCGATAGCCTTGCTCGATCCAATTCCAGTATCACTTGCTCACCCAACTTGTCTCGCCCCACCCTACTCACGAGTGACGTCGTTATCCCAGTGTCTTGCAATCCGATAGCTACGTTCACTGCCGCTCCTCCGAGGCAGCGTACAAAATGAGTAGCCTCCTTCAAGGGGACCTGATCTGCTGCAATAAAATCGATAAGGGCTTCTCCGAGGCAAACAGCTCGCATAAAAACGATTGATTATTGGACTAATCATTACTACACAGCACCGAATATACATCGTATGCAAATTCATCACTATATTCGTGCAAACCTTTTCAATTCTATGCATCAGCAAGACCTGTTAATCAAAGCAAAACCTCAAGCACGTGCATCCATTGCACCACAGGTGTGGTGCTACTTTGTGGCCTTTTTTGTGCTTGCCCTTGGGGCTGCTGCTTTGGGACCAACACTTACCGAGTTGGCCGAACAGACAGGTTCGGAATTAAAGGGTATTAGCATCCTCTTTTCCGTAAGGGCGCTAGGTTTTTTGGTCACAGCCCGTGTTATTGGATATATTTATGATCGCTCTGAAGGACACGGGATAATGAGTCTTTCGATGGTAATCATGGGCACCCTCTTCTTTTTAGTGCCCTACATATCACAGCTTTGGTTTTTATCGTCTACTCTTTTTTTGATAGGTATCGCTGGAGCGTTCATTGACCTGGGTGGGAATATTCTCATACTTCGTGCAGTGAAGAACGATATAGGACCTAGCTTAAACGGACTCCATTTCAGTTTTGGGCTTGGTGCTTTTGTGTCACCGCTTCTCATTGGGCTGTTGCTTTTTTGGACTACACAAGAGGGAGATACAAGCGGCACCGGCATCTACATTTTCTGGATAATAAGCGCGTTGAGCTTTCCCGTAGCATACTGGATATACAGAACCCCTACTCCCGAACGCCTAGAAGTCAGCAAAAAATACGCACCTCCCCCTCCGCTCTCTACTTTCATGATGGTCTTGATCGTCCTGTTCTTCTTTTTGTATGGAAGCAGTGAGCAAAGTTTTGGTGGTTGGATCCATACATACGGTGTTCGTCAAAATGGACTTACGGAAGTGGCAGCAGCGAACTTGACGTCTGTATTTTGGGGTGCGTTAGCTTTGGGAAGGCTGCTGGCTGTCCCGTTGGTGATACGAATGAAGGTTCATCTCCTATTAAGCATCCAAGTAGTAGGAACAGTGCTGGTATTTGCTGCAATGGTCCTGCTACCGAATTTGGTAGCGATTACATGGGTGTCAGCCGGCATGATGGGGTTATTAATGTCCTCCATCTTTCCTCTTATGCTGGCTTATCTGGAGCGGTTTGTAGCCGGATCAGGGCGGTTAACCAGTTGGTTTTTCATTGGCGCAAGCTCTGGCGGGATGACAATGCCCTGGCTGATAGGGCAATATTTTGAATCAGTCGGCCCTTTATTCTTCCCCACCTCCTTAATGATATGTATGGCTATTGCAACAGGGAGTGTTTTTTTAATTATGCGTACCTTAAGGCGCAATAAATAGAGCAAAACAACCGTTTTGAGTGCAGAGTTCACAGAGTAATTTGCTATACGAACGAGGTTTAGCGCATATGAATAAAATGCCGAATTTCCCACTTTGTATGCACATTCGGAACATTTTAGCCCGTAAAAGCGATTATCGGGCAGTCTATCGTATATCCACCTTCAAAAAGTAAGCAGGTTAAAGTGTTTAATCGAAGTTATGATTGAAGTACGAGGATTGACCAAAACGTACGGAACGGAGCGAGCCGTAGATAATATCTCGTTCGAGGTAAAAAAAGGAGAGGTACTTGGTTTCTTGGGCCCTAACGGTGCCGGCAAGTCAACCACAATGAAGATTATTACCTGCTTCCTACCGCCTACCGAAGGCTCCGTTCTTGTAGACAACTTGAACGTTTCAGAGGAGAGCGTTGGAGTTCGCAGACGTATCGGTTATCTCCCAGAAAGCACTCCTCTTTACCAGGACATGACGACGTATGAGTACCTCACCTTTGTAGGCTCCATGCGTGGTGTATCGTCAACCGACCTGCCAAGACGCATTGCCCATATGTCCGCAGTTTGCGGTATTGGGTCTGTGTTAGGCAAGCGTATTGAAGCCTTATCGAAAGGATATCGACAACGTGTAGGACTGGCTCAGGCCATGATACATGACCCGGAGATCGTTATTCTGGATGAACCTACTTCAGGCTTGGACCCCAATCAGATCGTTGAGATACGGGAGTTGATCAAAGGAATTGGTACAGAGAAAACCGTCATTCTTTCTACCCATATTCTCTCAGAAGTACAGGCTTCTTGTGATCGGGTCCTGATTATCAACAAGGGGAAACTCGTTGCGGATGGTACACCTGAGGCGCTAAAAGCTAACTTTTCAGGTGCTCAACATATCAAGCTTGGGCTTCAAGAAGCACCTGAAAACGCAGCCAGCGTACTTGAATCGGTCGATCATTTCCGAGTGACTGGTCAGGAGCTCCTCAACGGAGGAGAAACGGTCTTCACCGTCAGCACAGACACCCAAGAAGACATGCGTCCTACTCTTTTTAAGCTTGCCGTGGAAAAGGGTTGGACCCTCACCGAACTCCATAGAGACCAAGTAAACCTGGAGGATGTATTCCGACAGCTTACGGGTAATTGATAAAGCCCAACTAATTTACGTAGTACAACTAGCTATATTAGACCAATGAAACAGACCTGGACGTTGGCCAAACGCGAACTCCAAGCCTATTTTGACAGCCCGGCTGCCTATGTGGTTCTGGTTGTGTTCTTGCTGTTCACCGGCTATTTCTTTACACGAGACCTCTTTTTGATGAATCTCGCTTCGGTGAGATCATTATTCGATATCGCTCCACTGCTGTTTATCTTTTTTGTACCGGCAATTACGATGTCGTTATTCGCTGAGGAACGCCGATCTGGAACGCTGGAGCTATTGCTGACAATGCCCATTTCAGATACCCAGGTCATCGGCGGCAAGTTGCTGGCTGCTTCTATACTGATGTTGTCAGCAGTAGGCATGACTATCTTATATGCCATAACGATTTCATTCCTTGGCGATTTAGATGTAGGAGCCACTGTTGGAGGATATATAGGCCTTGTCTTGCTCGGAATCACCTGTAGTGCAATCGGGCTCTTTACGTCTAGCTTGACACGAAATCAGATCGTTGCCTTTATTCTTGGTTTTGCAACAATCCTCATCCTCTACCTCATGGATAAGACGTGGTTCACGATCTTTTTCCCTGCCTCGGTTGGCCGGGTATTGGAATACATGGGCCTCGATTATCATTACCAAAACTTGCTTCGAGGTGTAATCGATACCAGGGATATTCTGTATTACGTATCGATGACCCTTTTTGCATTTTTACTAACAGCTTACAACCTGGCAAAACGCCCGGAATAATGAACTTTGATTTGACATGAAACGAGATTGGACATCAAGAACTGCTCTGATCATCATCGGTGGCATCCTGGTCGTGGTCAATATCATCGGATTAACGTTATTCGGACGTATTGATCTGACAGACGACAAAGTATATTCATTATCGGATGCCTCGATTGATCTCATTGAGAACTTGGAAGACCCTGTTACCTTAAAAGCCTTCTTCACGGAGGATCTTCCAGCCCCATATATCAATTACAGGCGATTTTTGCGCGACAAATTAGCCGACTACCGGGCCTACGGAGGCTCCAATATTCAATACGAGTTTGTCGATCCGGCTGAAGACGAAGAACTTCAGGAAGAGGCAAATCGCTTTAGAATTCCGCCTGTTCAGATACAGGTTATTGAAAGTGATAATGTGCAACTCAAGAATGCTTACATGGGGCTTTCGATTCAGTATGCCGGAAAGCGGGAAGTCATACCTGTTGTGCAGGATTTATCTACGTTGGAATATGATATCACAAGTGCAATCCGCCGCCTCTCGATGGATGAATTGCCTGTAGTTGGCTTTTTGACCGGGCATGGAGAACCTCCTGCGCAACAAGCGATGGGCACCCTCTATAACCAGATCAGCCGAAATTATACACCAAAGAACATCACAGTCAATGATTCTCTGCCTATGTTTAGCGAGGATCCTGAAGCCCTGTTGATTATTGCTCCCACCGACTCCTTCCCCCCTCACCACCTGCAAGCGATTGACTCTTATCTTGTGCGAGGTGGTAAAGTAGGCGTGTTGATTAACCGGGTCGATGCCAACCTGCAAAACGGGCAGGCGTCTGTATTAGATACAGGGCTGGAATCGCTCTTAGCGCAATACGGGGCAACCGTCGCCCCCAATTTGTTGATGGACAAACAAAGCTCGGCGATTACGGTGCAGCGTCAACAAGGATTCTTTAACATAGCGCAGCAAATTGAATATCCCTTCCTGCCCGTTGCGACCAATTTTAACTCGGAGAGCATGATGGTCAACCGGCTCTCAAACATTGTCTTTTATTTCGCCAGTACGATTGATACCTCTGCTGTTGTACCAGAAAGCATAACCCGAGAGCCCTTGATCTACTCTTCATCAAGAAGCCAGCTTCAAGAGGGCTTCTTCATGCTCCAACCGGAGATTGCTCAGCAAAGTGCCTTGAACGAAGGGCCATTTCTGATTGGAGCAGCGTACACGGGGTCGTTCCCCAGTTATTTTGGAGAGCCCAATACCAGCGATCAGGGCCGGCTTCTTGTTATAGGTGATGGGGACTTCCTCAATGAATCTATAATGGGTGCGATTCCGGGAAATATTGAGCTTGGCCTCAACATGGTAGACTGGATGATTCAGGATGATGCATTACTCTCCATTCGATCTAAAAAAATCGAACCCCGTACTTTAGGAGAAACACCTGAGAGCGTTCGCCCCTGGGTAAAAAACATCAATCTATTGGGCCCCATCCTTCTTATCGTCCTCTTCGGTTTATTCAGATGGCGCCAAAGAAAAGCTCGCCAGATTGTTTTCCAGGCTGAAATACAAAACATGAACGCTTAAGTCCGACTTCGTCGAACTACCCCTTTTTACTCAATTTTATAGATCAGTTTATAGATACGATGCAGCAACGACAGTTACTCATGCTTCTCGGTGCTTTAGGCGTACTCCTTCTCATTGCCTATATCTCTGGAGCATTCAGCAGTGATTTTGCAGAGATGGATGTGCCCTCCTTTGACATCGAGGCGGACCAGATTGAGCAGCTTGCAATTACGAATGATGCAGGACCTGCAATTACTCTTGTTAAACAGAATGAACAATGGACAATCACCTCTCCCTTAGAGAGTCCAGCCGATAGCATTGCGTTAACCCGGTTAACAGATAATCTTAGCCAGTTGGAGCTAGAGTCCGTTGTGTCTTCCAATCCAGACCGTTATGAAAATTACGGCGTAACTGAATCTGCACAGCAGTTATCGGTTACGGCCGATGGGAAAGAACAAACGCTTTTCATCGGCAACCAGGGGCCAGATTATGGCTCTATCTACTTACGACTAGGAGATGATCCGCGTGTTTTCTTAACCAATGGGCGTTTAAATGCGCCCGGTGATCTGGATGCATGGCGCGACAAGACGATCCTACAACTTCCTGTATCTGGTATTGAACAGGTTGAAGTGGTAGGTCCGACAGAATCCTATGTCGTACGCATCTCGCCTAACGGCTGGGAGATTGAGACAAACGCCCAGGTACTCCCCGCAGACTCAGCAGGAGTAGAACGGTGGCTTGGACGATTTGCAGCGTTGAAGGGTATGGGATTCGTTGATGAAAGCACTCCTGCAGACATCCAAAACGAAATGACGCATAGCCTGACATTTACATCGCAGGGTGGAGTAAATCGCTCACTATGGTTTACTGATACCGAGAGTCAGCTCTTGGGTACGACTAGCGAACAAGCAGTAAATGTTTATACTTTGAGTAAAGGTATGCTCCCGTCCTACGTTCCAGAGAGCACCACCTTAACTCAAAGTCAATAAATCTACTATTCGACCGTCACGCTCTTAGCCAGGTTTCTAGGTTGATCGACGTCACATCCCCTTAAAACGGCAATGTGATATGCTAGAAATTGCAAGGGTAATACGGCAAGTATCGGCGACAGAAATTCGCTGATTGCGGGAATACGAATAACGTACTCGCAGAGATCATCCAGTTCATCGTTATCCGAATCTGTGATGGCGATGACCACTCCATGACGAGCTACTACCTCTTCAATATTGGTCACTACCTTTCCATACGTGCGATCCTTCAAAGCAATAAAGATAACCGGCATTTGACGGTCGATCAGAGCGATAGGACCGTGCTTCATCTCCGCAGCAGGATACCCTTCCGCATGGATGTAGGAGATCTCTTTCAACTTCAATGCGCCTTCTAATGCGACAGGGAAGTTATATCCCCGACCTAGATACAAGAAGTTGGTTGCGTATCGAAAGACTTCGCTCATTTCACGGATCTGATCGTTAAGCTTCAGAACCTCTTGCACTTTCTCAGGAAGCTCTTCTAAAGCTCGTAAATTCTCGCGAAGCTCTTCGTTGGACATTGTCCTCCCCTCAGCCATTTTGAGAGCTATCATGGTGAGAACAAGAACTTGTGCCGTGAATGCTTTCGTCGATGCCACTCCGATTTCAGGCCCAGCGTGCAAGTACACACCTGCATCTGTTTCTCTTGCGATTGTTGAACCAACAACATTGCAAATGCCATAAACAGGAATATCCTTGCGTTTAGCTTCTCGGACAGCCGCCAGGGTATCTGCCGTTTCACCACTTTGAGAAATGACCAGGACCACATCTCCTTTGTTGAGAATAGGGTCTCGATACCGAAATTCGCTTGCATATTCTACTTCTACAGGAATACGAGCAAACTCTTCTATCAAATACTCACCTACAAGCCCGGCATGCCACGAGGTCCCGCATGCACAAATTATAATGCGATTTGCATTTCTTAACTCATCGAGCACATCGATAAGTCCTCCCAAAACAATTGCATTGTCCTCCGAGGAGATGCGACCGCGCATGCAATTCGCAAGAGATTCCGGTTGCTCCACAATTTCCTTTAACATGAAATGGGGATACCCTTCTTTCTCAATTTGCTCAAGATCCCATTCTAGTTCATGGATTTCCTTCTGCAGTGTTACATCATCGATGTTTTTCACCTCAAAACCGTCGCGACGGACAACGATTAACTCTCCATCATTTAAGTAAACCACACGGCGGGTATGCTCTACAACGGCAGAAGCATCAGAGCTGATAAAATATTCGTTTTCTTCTTCTCGTACACCCAGGATAAGTGGACTTCCCTTCCGAGCAGCAATCAGCATATCTGGATCGTTTGCTGAGACAACAGCTATTCCATAGGTACCTACGACTTGCGTCAAGGCCTGAGAAATGGCTTTTTCTAGCGAAAGACCCGTTGATTTCCGTACATCATCGATGAGATGCACCAGTGCTTCGGTGTCTGTTTGCGTCTTAAACTCATATCCTCTGCCTTGAAGGCGAGCCCTAAGTGCCTGGTAGTTTTCGATGATCCCATTGTGGACGAGCGCAAAATCATCAGCAGCATTCACATGAGGATGGGCATTTGTGTCATTCGGGAATCCATGAGTTGCCCATCTAGTATGTCCAATTCCGACTTGCCCATTGAGCGTCTTGTGCTTCAGCGTGTCAGCCAATTCATTCACTTTCCCCTTCTGCTTGCGGACCTGCAATGTGCCGTTCAGGATAGCGACTCCTGCAGAGTCATATCCTCTATACTCTAATCGTTTTAGCCCATTTATTATTATTTCCTGCGCATTCTTCGGGCCTATATATCCAACAATTCCACACATAATGAAATAGATTTATCTTTACAATGAATAGAAAGGTAGTAGTAACTATTTACCTAGAGGGGCTCTTTAACGAATTCCTTTCAACGCTATCGGAACAGGCGGTGAAACCGCAATGCCTTATCTCCCGATAGATGAAGCAATATTTTGGACTTGTTTTAGCAGTTCGACGTACTCCTCAAAGAAAAGTGCCTGTGCTCCTTCACTTATCGCTTTCAGAGGGTCTGGATGTGTTTCAATCATCACGCCATCAGCCCCAGCTGCAATTGCTGCCCTCGCCATAGGAGTAACTTTATTTCTAAATCCAGTAGCATGGCTAGGGTCCACGATAATTGGAAGATGGCTCCTTTCCTTCACAACAGGTACTGAGGACAAGTCGAGCGAATTACGAGTGTATTTTTCAAACGTTCGAATGCCCCCTTCACATAGTACCACTTCGGTATTGCCCTCTTTCAAAATATATTCCGCACTCATCAACCATTCCTCAATAGTTGCAGATAAGCCCCGTTTTAGAATAACCGGCTTTTTGGCTTCTCCGATTACTTTGAGTAACTCAAAGTTCTGCATGTGATGTGCACTTACATGAAATACATCCACATGATCAAACATCGCCTCGACCATTGTTGCGCTATTTGCCTTAGATACAACGGCCAAGTTGTACTTTTCTGCAACTGATCGTAGGAGTTTTAGACTTGATATTCCATGGCCAGAAAACGAGTAGGGCGAAGATCGAGGACGGTCGATGTCTGCCCGCAAGAAAGCCCCGCCCAGTTCAGAGATGTAAGAGGCTACCTGGTCGAGTTGAGATTCACTCTCCACCATATTAGGACCAGCTATGACGGTGATGGCCTCTCCCCCGATAACATGCCCATTCACCTCAAATTGCGTATTATTCTGCCGCCATGCTCTACTCGCAAATTTATAGGGTTCGGTTACCCTGTATACTTTAGCCACTCCCTCCATAACCTGAACCTGCCTGATATCAAAATCAGGTTTGACTCCAATTGCACCCAATACCGTCTGATTGACACCGCTTGATCGATGAACATCAAAGCCGAGCTCACCTAGCTGGCCTATAACCGCCTCAATTAGGGGTTTGCTGGCCCCCCGCTGCATGACTACAACCATAAAAAAACGAATAGATGTTAGAGAAGCATGTTCTAAACCCCTGGAACGCTCTACTTGCTAGAATGATTTATTGATATCGCTCTAACGTAAATTTTTCTCCTAAGTATCTTTTTCTCACCTCTTCATCATCAGCGAGTGCTTCGGCAGTACCTTGCTTAAGAATCTGCCCTTCATACAAGAGATAGGCTCGATCAGTGATGGCAAGAGTCTCGTGCACATTATGGTCTGTGATGAGCACCCCAATTCCCCGTTCCTTCAAGCGAGCAACAATAGCTTGAATGTCTTCAACGGCGATGGGATCAACCCCGGCGAACGGTTCATCGAGCAAAAAGAAACCAGGTTTTGTAGCCAGTGCTCGTGCAATTTCAGTTCGCCTTCTCTCCCCTCCTGATAACATATAGCCCTTGGATTTACGAACCTTTTCTAAGCCAAATTCTTCTATGAGGGCATCCACGCGATGGAATCGATCCTTCCGATCCATCGATTGGAATTCTAACACAGCATGCAAATTGCCTTCTACCGATAGATGAGTAAAAATAGAAGCTTCTTGTGCCAGGTATCCGATCCCTTGGCGGGCACGTTTATACATTGGAACGGTCGTAATATCCATATCGCCCAGAAAAATTTGCCCTTTGTTGGGTTTAATCATTCCTACGATCATGTAGAACGTAGTCGTTTTACCGGCTCCATTTGGGCCTAACAACCCTACAATCTCTCCCTGGGCAACTTCCAGGTGCACCCCATTAACAACCTTACGTTTTTTATACTTTTTGACAAGGTTTCTAGCTGAAAGCTTGATGCTTTCAGACCCGCTTAAATTACTAGAATCATCCATAGTTAAACTATATATTAACGTACGTTGTGCTTGAGTTCTGAAACAGCAACTTCAATATTTAATAATCGCTCATCGATAC
>JAHQVL010000381.1 GCA_019634345.1 Rhodothermaceae bacterium | reverse complement strand
CTCGACGACGTCCAGGTGCTGCGCAGGGATCTGCTTGCTGCCAGGCTGACCCTCGTTGATCACCGGATTGCACTGTACATGGCGCTGGCTGGCTCCGTTCAGGATCTCACCAAAATTGAATCATAACAGGCTGTGTTTTATAACAATGAGTATACGAACAACCTTATTGATCTGTCTGCTGGTCGTGCTTGTCGGAGCCGGGGCGACGGCCCTCATCTTTAGGACCGAACCTGCTGCCGAGCGATCCGGGGCCGTGCGGGAGAATGCGATGCTGGTAGATGTCTTGGGTGTAAAACGGGATACGTATTCACCCTCGATCCTGGCTATGGGTACGGTGGAGCCAGAGCAAGACGTCATGCTGAGTCCACGCATCAACGGACAGGTCCTTCGTATTGCGAACACCTTCGTGCCCGGCGGTGTGGTTCGCAAAGGGGACGTATTGTTACAAATCGATCCGGCGGATTACCAGAACGTGTTGGCCCAGCGTCAGAGCACGTTGAACCAGGCGATAGCCGAACTAAATATAGAAGAGGGGCGCCAGCAAGTGGCCCGGCAAGATTTTGCACTGCTCGGCGATTCCATCACGCTTGAGAATCGTTCGCTCGTGCTTCGCGAGCCGCAACTGGAGTCGGCCCGGGCCATCGTGGAGTCCGCGAGGGCTGCTGTAGAGCAGGCCCAACTCGAACTCGACCGAACGACCATCCGGGCCCCCTTCGATGCGCATATCCTGTCACGGAACGTCAACGTTGGTTCGCAGGTCGCGCTCGGGGAAAACCTGGGGCGCCTCGTCGGAATAGATACCTATTGGGTGGTGGCTACCGTGCCGCAGAGCGAGTTGCGATGGCTCATGTTCCCGGAGCGAGGGGCCACCCCTTCCAGCGTGAAGATCCGAAATCGAACGGCCTGGAATGCCGATGAATACCGCACCGGCACCCTGCACCAACTGGTGGGTGCATTGGAGAACCAGACGCGGCTCGCCCGTGTGATTATCGATGTCGCCGATCCCTTGGGATACGAAGCGGAAGATAAAGACCTGCCGCCACTCATGATTGGCGCCTTTGTGGAGACGGCCATCGATGCAAGGCCGATGACCGATGTGTTTCGCCTCAACCGGGATTACCTGCGCAAGGACAATACCGTATGGGTCATGGAAGACGAGGTGCTGCGTATTAAAGACGTTACGGTGCTCTTTCAAGATGCAGAGTATGCCTACATCTCGGCGGGGCTCGAAGACGGCAACCAGGTCGTGATCACCAACCTGTCTACGGTGGTGGAGGGTGCCCCGCTCCGCCTCGAAGGCGATACAATGCCTCGCGATACGGGGCCTCTCCCTGAAACGGATACACCCGGTAATTGACCCCATACGATAAGACGCTAATACCATGGCCATAGAATACCCAGATTCCAAAAAACCCGAAAACACACCCGATCCGCAAGGTGAAGGAGTGATCGGCTTCATGGCGCGGAATACCATTGCTGCTAATTTGCTGATGGTTATTCTTTTGGGGGGAGGCGTGTGGATGATGTTTAACATGCAGAAGGAAGTGTTTCCTGAATATGCACTCGATATCGTGGAGGTCAGTGTAGACTATCCGGGCGCTTCTCCTGCAGAGGTCGAGCAAGGTATCTTACGGCCCGTCGAAGAGGCCATTCGGGGTATTGAGGGCATTCGAGAGGTCTCGTCTACGGCAGATGAAGGGTCCGGAGAACTGTCTGTCGAACTCGTGACCGGGCTGGACCGCATGAAGGCGTTCCAGGAAATTGACCAGGCCGTGAATCGTATCAGGACCTTCCCCGACGACATTGAGCAGCCGGAAGTCCGCTTGCAGACAAACCAGATTGAAGTGATGGTGGTCGGGATATATGGGGACGTCGACGTCTGGACACTCCGCCAGATAGCTGAGAATACGCGGGACCGTTTGCTCAACGAGGAGGGAATCACGCAGGTGGCCATCGGTAACGTCCCGGATTACATGACGCACGTCGAAATTCCCCGCAATGTGCTTCGCGAATATGGACTGACGCTTGGCGACGTAAGCCGCATCATCGCTACCTCCAGCGAGGATATCCCGGCGGGGTCGATTGAAACCAATGCCGGAGAGATTTTGCTCCGCATGCAAGAACGCAAGCAGTATGCCGTCGACTATGCCGGGATCGAAGTGCTTACGTCAGAATCAGGAGGCAGCATCACCCTGGGAGACATTGCGATTATCCGGGATGGGTTCGAAGAAGGCGGGTTCTTCGGCGAGTTTAACCGGTCGCCTTCGATCGATATCGATATTTACCGGATTGGCAACCAGTCTCCGCTTGAGATTGCAGCCTCGGTGGAAGACGTCATGGAATCGGTTGCTTCAACCTTTCCTCCCGGCGTGAACTATCGCATTGACAGCAATGCCGCCGATGATTTCAAGGAGCGCCTGTCGCTGCTGACAGAGAATGGGTTTATGGCGATCATCATCGTACTGCTGGTGTTGGGGCTGTTCCTGGAATACCGGTTGGCCTTCTGGGTGATGATGGGGATGACGATTGCTTTTGTAGGGGCGATATTATTCATGCCGATGGTCGGCCTCAGCATTAACATGATCTCGATGTTCGGTTTTCTTGTCGCCCTGGGGATCGTGGTGGATGACGCGATAGTCGTGGGGGAGAACGTGTACGAATACAGAGAGCAGGGCATGTCCCCATTGCAGGCTGCCATCGCTGGCGCCCGTGATATGGCGCGGCCTGTCACGTTTGCGATTCTGACCAATATCATCGCCTTTGTGCCTCTTCTGTTTATTCCGGGCGTAACAGGGAAATACTGGTGGCCCCTACCTGCCGTTGTCATCATTGTCCTGGCTGTTTCATTGCTCGAAGCCCTGTTTATCCTTCCCGCTCACCTGGGGCATACTGCCACAAAGAATCGATTCAAGATTGGAGATCATATCGAGCGTTGGCAACGGGCTTTTGCCAAACGGTTCAATCGGTTTGTCAATACCCAATATCGTGCTTTCCTGGAGCTCTGCCTGCGCTTTCGGTATATCACAATTACCGTTGCCAGTGTGCTGCTCATTGTGGTGGGCGCCTACGGGTACAGCGACCATATGGGTATTGTATTGATGCCGGAATTGGCTGCCGACGAAATTGAGGCGGGTGTTTCGCTTCCGGTGGGCACCACCATCGATCAGGCAGCGGCGGTAGCTATCGAGATCACCGAGGCCACCTACCGCATGTTCGAAGCGCATAACCTTTACGAAGCCGCGGAAGGGATCAAGACCAACGTGCGCGGGCAGAATTTTGTCGATGTAGAGATTGTGATGAAACCCCCAGACGAACGAGAAATGACCGTCATGCAGGTCATCGAACTCTGGCGAGACGAAATCGGCGACATCGAGGGCGTTGACCAGATTACGTTCGAAGCAGAGAGTGGCCCGGGGGGATGGCGACAGGATATCGAAGTGGACCTGAGCCACTCCAATATCGACGTACTGGAGGCAGCCAGTAATTCATTTCTTCAAAGCGTCGAGACCTTTGAGAACACCCGTGATGTAAATGATAATTACAACAGCGGAAAAGCGCAGTTCGACTTTACCTTATTGCCCGAAGGCCGCCGACTGGGACTGACGCCCGAATACGTGGGGCAGCAACTTCGCGATGCTTTCTTCGGGTCGCTTGCGCTGCGTCAGCTTCGGGGGACAAACGAAGTGGAAGTTCGAGTAAAACTGCCCCGAGATGAGCGGTTAGATCTATTTCACCTGGAGGAATTTGTAATTATGGCTCCTGATGGTGTCGAGGTGCCGCTACTTGATGTTGTACAATTGAAGGAAGGGGTCGCTTTTACGTCTATCAATCGGCGCGATGGCCGGCGCGTTGTGACGGTAGGCATGGACGCCGAGCCTTCCAATGCGGTGAACAGGGTGCTGGCGGTGATTAATAATGACATTCTGCCTCAGCTCCAGGCTGATTTCCCAGGTATAACCTGGAGTTTCGAGGGAAGCCAGGCGGAAATGCGCGAATCTACAAAATCGCTTTGGGGTGGGTTTTTGCTCGCGTTGATTGTAATATATGCTTTACTTGCAACGGCGCTTAATAGTTATTGGCAGCCTTTGATTGTAATGGGAGCCATCCCTTTTGGTATCGTTGGGGCGGTCGTAGGGCATATCCTGCTCGGATACGATCTCTCGTTGGTTAGCCTTATGGGCGTCATTGCGCTTTCAGGCGTTGTTCTGAACGATTCCCTCATCATGATTTATTATGCCAACAAAAAACGAATAGATCACACTGCGTTTGAAGCAATTCATGAAGCTGGTCTACGCCGTTTCCGCCCAATTGTGCTGACAACGTTGACCACTTTTGGGGGGTTGGCTCCGATTATTCTTGAAACGTCTCGCCAGGCCTACCAACTGGTCCCAATGGCGATTTCGCTAGGGTTTGGAATCGTCTTCGCTACCGCAATTATTCTTGTCATCGTACCCTGTCTGTATATGGTTGAAAATGACGTAGTGCGTGCACTGTCCAGGCCTGGCAAATGAGTCGGTGCAATTTTAACTATTTATCACTTCGTCATGGTTGTCTGGCTTATGCGCAGTATATATATAAACTATTGCCCGAGCCAGGATTCACAGGGACAAATGTTGAGACCGAAGCGAGTGTACTCGCGGTCAGGGACATAATGTTTAGCCCCTTTTCCGTCACTCTTCCAATGAAACTGGTTGCTGGCGTAGATGAGCCCTTCGGTCCGGAAGTTCACGCCGATAAAACATAGGGGCGAAAAGGTGGAGCCGAGACCATGTTGAGTATACAATCTATGGTACCAACCCATTGGTTTCAGATGGGCAGAAAATCTAAAACCCTACGAGTCCCAAGAGACTGACAGATTTAACGAATTTTACGATTCAATGGCGGAAGGCTCAGGGATAGTTCTAGCGTCTATAAAGACCATGGTAGAATGAACAAAACAAACAAAATGAAAAAGATTTCTCGTCGTCAAGTTGTTTTAGGGCTCGGTGCAGCCAGTGTGGGTGCTCTGTTGCCTGCCGTTTCGAAGAAAAAGGACGTTGCAGCAATTTCCCCAAGTCCCTATCCATCCTGTGCCCTTACGCCTGAACAAACGGAGGGACCCTTCTATTTCGAAACAGGCTTCATTCGGCAGGATATCACGGAAGGCCGGCCAGGCAAAGCGCTCCATCTTAAGCTTAAGGTTGTAGGTGCCGAAAGCTGTGAGCCTATCCAAGACGCTGTTGTCGACATCTGGCACTGTGACGCTGCCGGTGAGTATTCGGGCTTTGAAACAGCCAACTCTGGTTCTCCGCGTAGAGGCAGGGGAGGAGGTCGCCGTCAACAGACCCGGAATGAAAATACGTTTTTGCGTGGTGCGCAGGTAACGAACTCAGACGGTGAGGTCGAATTTAAGACCATTTACCCTGGTTGGTACCAGGGACGAGCAACGCACATCCATATAAAAGTCTATCTCGATAATGATGATGTGCTTACCAGCCAGATGTATTTCCCCGAGGAGCTAAACGACCATATCTATCAAGAAGGCGTTTATGCTGAGCACGAGGGCAATCGCGTAACAAACGACCGTGACGGTATTTTTCGTAGAGCCGGTAGTGGCACTGTGCTGGAATTAACAGAAGTAAGTGAGGGGTATGTGGGTACACTGACTCTTGGTGTAAACCAGTGATTCTGCTACCTGAAGTATCCGATGTGATCAGTCCATCACTGAGCTCCTGAAGGCGATAAGTTCGGAGTTAGGAGGTATCGGCTGTTCTGGGCACGAGTAGCATGCATTGATAGCAGAATAAGGTCTGTCATAAAGCAGAGTGTGAATGTGCTTTCTAATGGATAATCGAGACAACGTAGGGACATCTAGGATCATTGGCGTGTCTCGACAGGGCGAGCCACTTGCTCGAAAAACTCGCGCTGGAGGCTAGGACCAATCTCGTCTTCTTTGATGCCGCGAATGGCCTCCACAAACCGAGCGATACGTTGGTTCATCATCGCATGGCCGCGAGGAAGATTGCTTGTGGCGTATTGACCCTAGGGTGTGACGGATAAAATAATGCATTCCAGAGTGTTTGAGTCAAAAAATTGGGTGCTTCCCGAACCTTACAGGCAGGCATTGAGCTCTCGGCATTCAGGAACCGACGGGTCGAATCCTGGGCCTGCCTGGCAGGGCGGATCGAGCGCATAGCCGACAAGACCACGTTCTGTTGACGTCAATGGAATTGAGAATGTTACCGAGTACCCAGATCCAAAGTACCCATATCCGTTTTCGACATTGGAAAAACTACCTGGCTGCAGAAGAATATCCCGGACAAATTCGCCACCAGGGGGTACCCAATTGTCATCGCCGATGAAGAACTCAAAATTTACGGATCTCAGCCCAAGGAAGTCTGTGATGATACAAATACCAGCAAACGCCTCTTTTACTTGCTCAAAATCATTCTGCATCCTGGTTTGAATTCGCCATCCACCGTCTGAGGGAGACTCCGTTCCTCTGTATGAAACAGGTATTTCGAGCGTGTAATTAGCCCTTGCCGACATCGATGGTTGAAGAGCCACCGCCTCATAGACAAAATCAGCTTGAACGATGTTGGGGAACGCGTCTGCCTCGATAAAAAATATAGGGTTTAATTGGCTATTCGAGGCCATTCTGTTTATAGAAATAACAGGGGGAACCGTTGTTACTGCGGATACGCGTTCACCTTCAGAATTCTCTACTTCCAATCGATAGCTGCGAGCCACTATGGGGGTAAACTGAGCGGCGAAAACATATCCCTCCGTGGAGTCGGGAAAAAGAATCCGTTGCTTGCTCCAGGCCACTCTTTCATCGGTTGCGAGATCTACCGTATGCACCTGGGCATCCACATCCTGCGAACTCACCGTATTAAAGTCTTCAGAAACGGGAATAACTCGAAGATATTGCTCAGACGTTGTAGGGTCCAGGAAGCCGTAGATGGTGTAGGGCCGCTCGTCACCAATAATAGGGTGGACAGATTCTGTACAGGCAGACAGCGTAAGCAACGCGGCACAAAAATAAAGGCCTATACGTGATAATAGGGATGCATGCCTCTTCATTTCATCGCTCCAGTTTTAAGCCCACAAACGGGACAATAGGCAACTGGTCCACCCTGTCAAGTGTGAAGGTATCCAGCGAAAAAATATTTGCCCTGTTATAGACATTAATCACACCACCTTGAATGGAGAAGGTCCCTTTTTTCAATTCGAACGTGCGATCAATGGATATATCCAACCGATGAAAATAGGGCAGTTCGCCTCCATAAGGCTCGTCATAAATTACCCGGACGTCACCTGGTACTTCTCGCACATCAAACCCTCTATCCAGGAGGATAAACCGATCAAATCCACGCACCTGCGTATAGGGGAGGCCCGAGCCAAGACTCCAGCGTATACTGATATCAAACTCACCTAGCGTTGTATTTGCAACAGCATTGATCTGATGGCGGCGATCATGAGGGGGCCTAAATTTGAGCCGATCGGTACCATACCACAATAAAAGGCTCTCTTGTGTGGCCTCATACTCGATGAACGTCAAACCATAGGTGATAAAAGCATGCAGATTCGGCTTGCGAAGTTCTATCCGAAAGTCGATCCCTTTTGCACGGCCATCGGCCAACTGCAGATTTGTACTCAGCACGGGAAGGGCGGTCCACTCAGAGATGTACAAATCGTAGAGTTCTTTGTAAAACCCTTCGATTGATATTTCAATGTCATTGGTGGGTTCGATTTTGTATCCCGCAATGGCATGCCACGCCCGCGTTAATTTGTCGAAGGGGGCTTCTACCCAGGCGGTAAACACATTCGTCACATCACGACGATCATTGAGGCCGGTTAAGTCTTGATGGAAAAGCCCACCTGCTGCTGTTAGCTGGTGCTGGCCTTTCGACCAAATAATTCGAGCACGTGGTTCGACAAAAAAGCCATAATCATCGAAAAAAAGCCCCGTTATGCCAGGCCTGATCTGAAACGTTGGAGTCACATGAATATTGGGGTCAATGTAGCTTCCAAATTTAGGAATCCGGCTCGTCAAATTTTCGAGGCTCTGGTACAGGCCGGCAAGCTCAACGTTCAGTTCGGTGCTTTTAAGATAGGCTCCATAGTTGATTTCAGAGGGACCTGCAAAAGCCGTCAGGTTGATCCCAGCGTTGAATTCCCGAATCTCGGACAGGCGGTTTGTCTGCATATTATTGCCTTGCGTCATCTCCAGCCTGGACACGGAGAAATAAAATTCTCCAAGCAGCGATGAATTCTGAGGCAGTAGGTGCCAACGCCCTCCCATAGCCGTGTTTTTCCATTGTACCTCTTCCTCTGTATCCGAATTGTCGTTGGTTAGAGCACCGCGGTCAAACGTGTGGAGAGCAGTAAAGGTAATCTGGTTCGCTTCCGTTAACTGCACGTAGGCTTTTCCGAACCAATCCCCAAATTTGTAGGGTAAATCTTGTGCTATATATTGCGAGGCGATCTGGTCGATCATCGAATGACGGAACGAACCAAGAACGGAGAACTTGTCCCTGGCTATGGGGCCTTCCAACCGCACACCACTTACGAAGGGGGATAATGAAATGGATCCACCATGCTGCCTTAAATTGCCGTTGCGGGATCGAACATCTATGACTGAGGAAAGCCGGCCAGAGAATCGGCTATCATAGCCGCCACTATGGATATCTACCTTGCTCAACATGTCAGCTGAGAAGGAGGAGTAAAACCCTAACACATGAAACGGTTGATAGACACTCATTCCATCTAAGGTTATCAGGTTGTGAGACGGTTCTCCTCCTCTAATAAAGAGCTGCCCACCTCTATCACCTGTGGACACCACCCCCGGCATAGCCGTAATATACGTAGCCAGATCCGGTGTTATATCTGGGGAGGGAATCAACTCAAGATCGCCCGGACGAACCGATTGAAGGCCAGCAGTAACCCTCGCAGCGCCTGTTTCTCGTGCTGATTCGATGAGTACTTCATCAAGCAATGCATCGCTTGTGCTCATGGAGAAATTTACCGTTACGATCTGCCCAGCCTGAACCTGTACCGTTTCCTCATGCGGTAGAAACCCAACGAAAGAGGCTCTCAATAGATAGGTGCCTGGATTGATCTGAGCAAACACAAACAACCCATTATCGTTTGTTACCCGACCGAGGAAGACCTCCCCCTGTGTAGAATCAGTGAGAACAACATTCACCCCCTGTAAGGGAAGGCCATCTGCGTCATCCATGATGAATCCTCGTACTGTAGCTCGCTGAGCCATAGCTGAAGACAGAGTCCCCGAAAGAAGAATCCCCAACAAGAAAAGCATCCTAATAAGTGCTGCTCGATCACCTGCCCTTTGCATTAAGTTTTCGCATTTTAATGTCTGTTTTCTATCATCTAGGCGTAATAAATTGGTATGTGCCTGCTACCAACTCATAGGTTACTCTGTCCTCATTCGAACCAATGAATGAAACCCCCATGGATTCTGCTGCTGGCATTCCATTTTCAGTTATGCTGGCAGCTGAATTAACCGGTAAGTGAAGCGTTGCCGTAGTATTTGCCGGCACGGTCAAGTTGTAGACGACCTGGCTTCCATCGATACGCCAATCACTTTCTATTCTTCCGTACATAGAATCGTAGTGCCCGCGTGCCCAGGTCATCACACCCTCAGGATCAGGGGTTGGCTGGAGAACAAAGTGCTTAAAGCCAGGATACGACTCGTCTCGCGTAATACCTAGCGAGTAGTTGTACATCCAGGCGCCAACGGCCCCAAAGGAGTAGTGGTTAAACGAATTCATACTGTTGTTGCCCCCAAAGCCATCTTCGATGGTGTAGGAATTTAACCGCTCCCAAATCGTCGTGGCCCCTTGATCGATGGGGTATAACCAGGAAGGGTAGGAAGTTTGTTGCAGTAAGCGGTATGCATCCGCATGATTGCCGTGATCGGACAATGCCTTGTTGATCCAGGCTGTGCCTATAAACCCGGTCATAAGCGAATATTCGGGGCGTTCAACACCCTGGTCATCCATGTTCTTGCGCTGGACGGTTTCAACCATTCGTTGTGCCGCGAGCGGCTCGGTGTTCTCATCAAATACACCCAGGGCAAGTGGCACGGCGTAGGATGCCTGGGAATCCAACAAGTCGCCGTCTTCTTTTTGCTCCGTGCCAAAAGCCATCACGCGCGCACCCGATGCCATCGTTTTACCCGTAGCAGCGTCAACGTACACCTGATTGAAGTGCACTTTGCGGGATTCATACATTGCCCAGTACATGGCTGCGTCGTCTTCTTCGCCTAATGCCTCAGCGATTTTTGCCATCATTTCCAGGTTAAACACGTAATATGCAGACCATAGCAAGGTGTTGTCGTTTTTAGATTGCTCGGGGCTTAGCCAGTCGCCTAAAGGCCCTTCATTGAGGACGCCGCTCGAATCGATCCGCGATTCCAGGAATGCCATGTAGCGCTTCATGGCGTCGTAGTGCTCAGTGATCATTGCTTTGTCGCCGTATTGTTGGTAGGCCTCCCAGGCGACGGTGATGCCAGCGCTACCCCACAATATGCCGCCGAACCCTCCGCCCACAGGAGCAACGTCCGTGAATCTGCCATCAGCGCGTTGCATGTCGCGCATCGCCAGCATGTGCTTCCGCAAAAACGGACCGACATCGGCCAGGTAGGTCGATGTACGAGAGAACACGCTGACATCCCCACCCCAGCCCATACGCTCGTTCCTTGCCGGCGTATCGGTTGGAATCGAAAGGAAGTTGCTACGCATGGACCACGTGATGTTGCTCCACAGCTTGTTCACCTTTGGATTTGATGTCTCGTAGCTTGACGTGAGGTCCGTGATCGAACTGATTACCTTCACCTTCACCTCTTCAACGGGTACCGTTTTCTCGATGCCTGTGATTTCCAGGTATCTGAATCCGTGAAAAGTGAACCGGGGCGCGATGACTTCATCTCCTCCTTTTAAGGTATAGATATCTTGTGTTAGTGCAGATCGAATATTTTCCATCATGACCATACCGACATCGCCACGGTGCGCTTCCAAGTCCGGGTACGTTACTTCCGCATAACGAATCTTTATTGTTTGGCCAGGTTCTCCATTTTTAATCGGAATCTCGGGCAGGCCGACCATGTTCTGACCCATATCGTACACGAACACACCGGGCCTGACTTCGTGCACGGACTGGGCCGTTCTGGTTAGTACAACCTTTGCACCGTCATCGGTTTGACCGATAAGGGCAAATCGGTCATACGGTAGATCCTCGCCGGAATAGCTTGTGCCTTCAAGGGAGACCGGTTCAGCCCTTTTCCAATTGCTGTCATCGAAGTCCGGGCGATCCCAGCCGGCGATGGCTGCTTCCAATGTGGCATCATAGACCTCGCCCTGAAAAAAGCTGCCGTAACGAATAGGGCCGTCGTTGAAAAAGCGCCACGTATCCGGTGAGGAGGTGATGGTATCGGTGGAGCCATCTTCATACGTCACAACCAGCAGGGAAAGCAACGACTGCCGATCGCCAAAAAAATTCCAGTGCCGACCGCTAAACGTTATGTTACCGCTCCACCACCCCTCGCCCAATAGCGCGCCCATTGCATTTCTGCTGCCGCCATTGAGCATATCCGTTACGTCGTAGGTCTGATACATGTGGGTGATGTTGTATTGCGTCAATCCTGGTGCAAAGTAATCGTTACCTACTCGTTCTCCATTGAGATACAGTTCATAGATACCTCGTGCCGTTGCGTACAGCCGCGCCTTCTTGATAGGTTTATTTTGTACGTCAAACTCTGTCCGGAGCATGGGCATCGCGTTTCGACTGGGGTCGGAGACGGCAAAGACACCCTCCTGACCTCCATCAACAACATATGCCCCATCAGCGACGGAAACACCCGACCCTATAAATGATGAGAAGATGCCGCTGTAGCCCTCACCGCTTGATACATCTTCAGAAAAGAGCGGATTGGAAGGAGCCCTGTAGTTGCGCACTTGTACATTTGAAAAATGCGCCTTTTGACGTGCAGGTACCGAAAAACCGATGTCTGCCACCATGGGGAAGCCAATGTAATCCCCTCCATTTCCTCCTTGTACCATGGGGTTAAGGTGTACTCCCGAAGGACCGAATCTGCCAGGGGGGCCACCCATGACCCTGTGCTCCTCGCCGTGTCCGTTTACAAAGGCTACAAAACTTCCAAAAATAGATTCCAGGTACATCTCATGGGCCTCGTACTTATTGCTGGTGTTAATGACAGAGGCTGGGATAGGGAATTGCTTTAATGGGCGATCGGCAACATCATCAGGATGATAACCGGCTCGGTAGATGTTGAGCATGGCTAATCCCAAATCTGATCCATCTACTTCAGAAATGTCCAGCTCAAAAGCCAGGAAGCTTTCATCTCTGCGGTTTTCGAGCCCATATAGGTTTTTATTCCGCTCCATCAGCCGGCTGTCGTTTGCACCCAGTACAAAGGCAGCGCGGGTGGTGCCCGATGATGCATCTAATTGCAAGGTGAAATTGATTTTAAAGACAGAGAGGTACTGGGAGTACAGGACCATGTCTTCATCGCTGCCTCCGATCCATTGCGCGCCTTGCCATGCGCTTTCATTCGGATCCATAAGTCCTGTTTCGAACCACGATGAAGCCGTGGCCTTGTTCTCATCCAGGTCCCAAACAGTAAGATTCCATGTGTACCTAGTTGTTGGCTTTAGAGCCCGGCCATCATATGCGATTCCAAGAGCAACGTCACTATTCATCCGATCAGAATCCCAAACGACCTCACCTGATTCATCATTCACAACGATTTGGTAGGCAGCCTGTACGTACCCGCGCATTCCTTGGAGCGCTATCATCTGCCAACTAAAATGAGGGCGTTCCACATCGATGCCGAGAGGCGTTTGCCTGTATTCTGCTTTTAGCCCTGTTATTTCAAATTGCCCATAACTTGATGAATAAGAGGAAATGAGCAAGACAAGAAGCAGGGGGAGGAGACGAAGAGCGTTCATTATAGGTGTGTGTTGAGTATAAAACTATACTGCAGTGGGTATACAGGGAGGAGAGCTAAAATTAGGGGTTTTTACAAGCAACTACGAGCCCTCTAGGTGAACTTCAACACGTCAGCGTGCAATTCGCGTATTTGGTTGTGTCTTTTATCTCGAAAACTGCGTCCATTAAGTGGGCAATACCTTTTCCCGGCAGAAAAAGATACCCAGGTTTAGGATTTGCTTGAATTCCATATACCATGGACGAATCGTTATGAAATCCATCCTTTTCTTTTCTTTGATCCTCTTCGTTTTCGTGAAGTCTGCAACGGCACAACAAAGCCAGTTGTACACGGTTAACGGAAGCGTTATAGACGCAGAGGAGGGCTCCGCACTTCCCGGTTTGACCGTCATTCTTCAACATGCAGCCGATACTACGGACATGGTAGCTGGGACTTCTAATACCCTCGGCTCATTTTCACTAAAGGTGCAGCAAGCCGGCTCTTACTTTCTCAGATTGTCTTTCGTGGGCTACGAGACCCATACGCAGCAAGTTCTCGTTGATAGCACCACCAATTTCGTGGGGACGATCGGATTAAAACAGACCGTAAAAGGGTTGGGTGAAGTGGTGGTAGAAGAGGTGCAAGAGCGGTTTCGCATCAATGGAGACACCACGATCTTTAATGCGGATGCATATAAAGTAAACCCGGATGCTTCCGCCGAGGATCTCGTGACGAAGCTTCCCGGCGTAGTCATGCAAGATGGCCAGGTGGAAGCGCAAGGCGAACAGGTCCAACGCGTGACGGTAGACGGCAGGGAATTTTTCGGCGATGATCCCACGGTAGCCCTTCGGAAT